>PBOW01000009.1 GCA_002725365.1 Chloroflexota bacterium
TATCTCCAGAACATAAAATCCAAGAACCCCCTGCTGAATACCTCGCTCGAGCGGGCCGGTAGCGTTTGTGAGGGTCCACCATCGATAATTGGTGTAGGAAAATGCTGGTGCAGAAGGCAATGCTTTGGAAAACATCACATAATGTTAACTACAAAAGAGGATAGCCGTACTTTTCTATTTCTGACTCTTTTTCGATTTTCCGAATTGCTTCACCTGAACAGCCTCGAGCTTGCATCTGAATCTCCAATCTGTCGCGAGCTTCACGGGCCGCAATAATTTCTTGCCTGGAATAACGGGCCCGCATATCCACTACGATTCTATGATGATTTTTCCACTGCTCATATTCGGCGAGACACAAGTCGCTATGGGCATGCAACTCAGTCATTCAGTCTCCATAATGACTCGCTCGCGTGCATATGCACACTGCTCACACGATGTATTTGCATTTGGAAGTTCGTCTGAATTCACTACGCTGAGCAATTCCTCCAGCTTGGCTGGAATCCAAGAACTGTCCCAATCATAAGGAACCAAGGTTTCATCGAAGTTCATTACGCCAAAAAAACCATCTCTCTCTTTTTGTGCGTTACAGACATAGAAATAAGCAACTGGAGCCACGGCGTATCCCATATTTTGCAACAGATATCCATAGAAATCTAGTTGCCGTTTATAGGCCTGATGATAGGTGCCGCTCAGGTACGACTGTGCTCGTACGGGATATGCACTGGCTTGTGACTTATAGTCGACCACAATCAGTTCACCACTCTTTTGATCTTGCCAGATATCATCAACGCCACCAGTGAGCAAGATCGAACTTCCCTCCAGTGGCACTTGTAATCCTCCACGGAGGGCATCACGCCATTTATCAATATCTTCATGCTGAAAGGGGACAACATCTATAAGACCAGATTCTTTAAAAAGCCTGTGAGGTGTGCCCGCTGCTCTACATATATCGAATTCTTTCTTCAGTAACTCGTCAGTTAGTGAATTCAGGGCCCAACCCGGCATTCCAGGGGAAGCTAATCCCATCACCCGATCCAGATAAAAACACCGTTGGCACGATAAAAAATCTTCAAACTTGCCTCGACTCAGTTTGAACGGCTCGGTTTGGTTCGGTTGATAAATAGAACTTTTCCGGCTGCGCCGCCCTTTCGCCTCAACGAACTCTCCTTTGTTATTTCTCTTCAAGTTAATCATCACAGAACCTCACGATAACGACGATAAATTTCCCAATCGGCACATCCCGCAGTAATCAGAGCATAAGGTATATGTTCAGCCGAATGGCTCCTGAGCCGACTAGCAATTATCCTTCGAGAACTATGTAAGGAGTAAATCGTGTCCTGGGAAGCTGAAGTTGAAGAAATCAAAAAACGTAAACATCTCGCTGAACAAATGGGTGGCGAAGCTGGCATAGCAGAACAAAAGCGTCGAGGGAAACTCACGGCGCGGGANCGAGTGGCAAAGTTTGTCGATCCTGGCACTTGGCGTGAAATTTCACCCCTAGTTGGCACCGCCACCTACAGTGAAAATGGTCTAGAACTTGAGAGTTTCCTTCCAAAAGGAGCAGTCAAAGGATTTGCGGAAGTCGATGGGAGGCAGGTAGCGGTTGATGCTGGTGATTTCACCGTCCGTGGTGGATCTGGTGGCGGTTCTGCTGGTGGCCTCGGTGGCGAACTCGACACCAAAGACCGTGCTCTAGAATGGCAGGTCCCGTATGTCCGATTACAGGATGCTGCGGGAGGGTCAGTACGTGGGTTCGAGGAACTCGGGCGAACGTATGTACCCGACGGAAACATCAACACCCAACGCGATATTCAGCTNCTAAGACTGGTACCNGTAGTCTCAGCAGCACTCGGCTCTGTGGCGGGGCTCCCAGCGGTCGAAACACCTTTGTCACATTTCAGTGTGATGGTGAAAGGAATAAGCCAGGTGTTCCCTGGTGGCCCCCCTGTGGTGAAGGCTGCACTCGGATACGACATTACAAAAGAAGATCTCGGCGATCATAGAGTNCATATCGGTATATCGGGCGTGGTAGATAACTTAGCCGAAACTGAGGAGGAAGCATTTGAGATAATTAAGACGTTCTTGTCATACCTTCCCTCGAATGTACACGAAATGGCCCCTCGAACTGAGCCAACCGACGACCCTAATAGACGAGATGAAAGCTTGATCTCAGCAATACCTCGAGATCAGCGAATGACCTACGATAGCCACAAGATCATCGACTCGGTTGTAGACACTGACTCTTTCTTTGAAATAGCCCCCAAATACGGTCGAGCGCGCATAACTGGTTTAGCACGTATCAACGGGTACCCTATCGGGATCATGGCGAACAATACAAAGATATTTGGCGGCACCACTGATGTGGATGCAGGCGAGAAAGTAATGCGGCTAATAAGGCTATGTGACACGTTCCACCTACCTCTCATCACACTTACTGATGAGCCTGGATTTATGGTAGGGATTGACAGTGAAAGGCGAGGCATCGAACGTGCAGGTGCTCGGTTGGTAATGGTGACCTGTGATAGCCGCATGCCCTGGGCACAGGTGGTGATGGGGAGAATGTACGGAGTTGCGGGACAGAGTCATCACAGACCCACCGGAATGTTCCGACGATGGGCGTGGCCTAGCGCACGCTGGGGCTCGATGCATATTCAGGGAGGTACTTCAGCCGCGTACGCTCGGGAAATTCGCGAATCTGACGATCCTGCCGCAAAAACGGCAGAGATAGAGGCTCGACTACAGGCAATTGCATCACCATTCCGGACGGCAGAGGCCACTGGGCAAGACATTATTGACCCCCGTGATACACGACCATTACTGGTAGAATTTGTGGAAGAAGCACAACGGGTGCTGGCTACACAACTTGGCCCGAATCCGAACCCATACTCGCCATAGGGAGTGGACTTAAGAATGACCATTGACCTCACTCAGACTCAATCCACAGGTAACATTGCTGTTGATGCGACCGACCAGACTTTCATGNTAGAGGTGGTCGAAGCATCAAAACAGATTCCTACAATTGTGGATTTCTGGGCGCCTTGGTGCGGTCCCTGCAGAGTACTAGGACCAACTCTTGAAAANATNACNAAGGAGTTCGATGGCAAGGTGCGACTTGTAAAGATCAATACTGATGAAAATCCGCAGGTGAGTTCTGCCTTTGAAATAAGTTCGATACCGGCTGTCTTTGCTTTCAAGGACGGACAAGCTGTAGATAAGTTTCTAGGAGCTCTCCCTGAAAATCAGGTTCGTGATTTCTTCACAAAACTTGCGCCTTCCCCATCTGACGAATCAATGTTGAAGGGAGCTGAAGCACTGAGGACAGGCAANTTGGTCGAAGCTCGAGCTTTTTTNGAAGAAGCACTCGAACGTGACCCNAATCATGCCCGTGCAAATGCAGGTATCGGAGCAATTCTAGTCGAAGAAGGTCAATTGGATGACGCGGAATCAATGCTCAAACAATATCCAAAGGAGCCAAGTGCGAGCAGGCAGCTGGCGAGGATACGCTTCCTCCGAGGAGGTTCTGATGACGCTGATGTGAAACGTAGTGACGATCTACTCGGAAGCNCTGAAATTGATGCTGCAGAACTGGCAGAGGCTCACTATATTTTGGGTTGCAGAACAGCCCTGCAAGGTGAATGGCAAATCTCCTTGGATCATTTCCTCGCTGCGATTAAATTAGATCGGTCAGTCAGAGATGATGGTGGCCGATTGGGCGCACTGGACATCTTCAATGTACTTGGACAGGAACATGAAATAACAAGAGAATACCAACGAAAACTGTCGTCTCTGCTGTTCTAGAATCGGAGTATGGGAATTATCTCTGAACCGGCAATATCAGTGCGTGGACTGAAAAAATCCTATGGGGATGTTGCAGCTGTCCGCGATATAAGTTTCGACGTGATGCCGGGTGAAGTATTCGCACTNCTNGGACCAAACGGTGCCGGCAAAACAACCACCATAGAAATTCTTGAAGGGTATCGACAAGCCACGGNTGGCGAAGTNTCAGTACTGGGATTTAATCCTACTAACCGAATGCCGGAATTTCGGGAGCGAGTGGGTATCGTACTTCAGCAGACTGGGGCAAACACATACCTTACTGTTCGGGAAACTCTTGACTTGTTTGGNTCGTACTATCAGGACTCTCGGAGCACCAATGAAGTACTTGAGCTTGTCGGTTTACAGGATCAATCAGCCGCTGTTGTAAANAGAATTTCAGGTGGTCAGAAAAGACGANTGGACGTCGGNATAGCTCTGATTGGNCAACCAGATATTCTTTTTTTGGACGAACCAACCACCGGATTTGACCCACANGCGAGGCGCGCCTCTTGGGAAATGATTCACAACTTAACAAATCTAGGTTGCACCGTCATGCTNACCACGCACTATATGGAGGAAGCTGAATTTCTAGCCTCATCGATTGGCATAATGGTTTCNGGAGAAATCGCTCTTATCGGGTCCAAGCAAGATCTACAAANCAAATCTCAACGGTCCCGTATTTCTTTTAACGCTACTCCGCAATTCAATGAAATGCTTCAGACCGATCTTAAATTCTCTCTGACTTTGGGACTGGATGGCTTTTCCGCGATGGAAAGTACAGATGCAGCAAATGACCTGTATCAACTCACTACTCTCGCGAAGCAGCAGTCCGTCAATCTAAGAAATTTACAGGTGAAAACACGTACATTGGAAGATATCTATATAGAAACTGTGGAAAACTATTCGAAGACTGGCAGGCCCGCATGAGTCGCTTGTGGATGCAATTCAAGTTCGATAATAAATCCTTTTGGAGGAATCCAGCCGCCGCAGTATTTACCTTCGTATTCCCATTGGTTTTCCTCTTCGTTTTTACAACAATTTTTGGTGACGATGAGATCACGACACCCAGTGGAAAGTCAGCNGATATGGCGACATTTTACATTCCGTCGATACTTGCTCTATCTATTGTGAATGTAAGTTACACCAGCCTCGCCATGCAGATGACAATCCTACGTGATGGCGGATTCCTTAAGCAGGTGTATGCGACTCCGCTCCCCGTCAGATTATTTATTATGTCGAAGGTTNTACATTTAGTGTTTATCGGCTTGATACTTATTGCGATAGTTTTGACATTCGGTCGAATTATTTATGACGTACAGCTACCAACCAACACGCTGCCAGCAGCGACAATAAGTGCCATCCTAGGAATAGTGACATTCTCGGCTCTAGGACTTGCGATGACTTCGTTAATCCCAAACTCCGATGCAGCTCCGGCCATTGTAAATGCATCTATACTTCCGCTTCTATTTATTTCTGATATTTTTATTCCTCTCCATGAGGCNCCGGATTGGCTATCCTTTATTGGATCGCTCTTTCCTGTGTATCATCTTTCGCACTCCTTAATAACAGCATTCGATCCATTTCAGGATGCATCTGGTTTTGAATGGGGTCATCTGGCTGCNCTCACCGGGTGGGGAATTATTGGATCGATCGTGGCNGCAAGGCGCTTTTCTTGGATCCCACGGATCTAGTTAACGAGACCGGATAATGGTATAGGTCGCCCTGCCGGTAGCCAAAAGTTCTTCNTTCGCATCTTTCACGTCTACTGCCACAAATGCTAGCGACTTTGTCGCCCGAAGTATCGTTGCTCTCGCAATGGCCACCGTCTTGGCGGGCTTCAAAAATGTCACATTTAAGTCAAGGGTCGCTTGTCCTTGCCATGTATCATCATCCTCGCCNCTGGTCGTCGAAACAGCTGCTCCAGCAGCAGAATCAATCAATGAAGAGATCGCACCACCATGCATAATCCCAGTGATCCGGGTTTCGAGTTCAGGACGCATTTCAAGTGACAATTCAACATCACCAGGNCGATGCACTGCAAGTATTTGTATTCCAAGNANATCCCAGTACGCTACCGTGTCACTCTCTAGGCGTTCTTTAAGTTGATGCTTATCCATATGAATGCCTGATTTTAACCTTGGGTCGTCTCTGACAGTGCGTCTTCACCGGATATTTCCTGAAAACCCATTCTATATAAGTCGGCATAATGCCCATTCAAGTCCATTAATTGATCATGATTGCCGATTTCTATGATTTCCCCTTCAGACATCACGACAATTCTGTCGGCACTTCGAATCGTTGAGAGTCGGTGTGCGATAACAAACGATGTCCTCCCTCTCAACATCCTAGAAAGAGCTTCCTGAATGACCTTTTCCGTGGCGGTATCGATGTTTGCTGTTGCTTCATCCAAGACTAGTATTGCCGGGTCAGCAACCAGTGCACGCGCAAAAGAGATCAATTGTCTCTGCCCAACTGATAGATTCTGACCTCGCTCATGAAGCTGTGTGTTGTAACCATCTGGCAACTCCATCACAAACTCATCGGCACCAACTGCAGTGGCGGCTTGTCTGACTTCTTCATCTGTTGCATCCAATCGACCATAACGAATGTTACTGGCGATCGTNCCTGAGAATAAATACGGCTCCTGGAGCACTACCGACATTCTCCTTGTCAGTGACGATAAGTTTATATCTCTCACGTCGTATCCATCCACACGGACGTGACCNCTTTGAATATCATAAAATCGCGCAATCAGCGCAGTNATGGACGTCTTACCTGCTCCAGTATGCCCGACCAGTGCAATGGTTTCACCTGGCTCGACANGAAGATCGAACTTACGTAGCACAGGAATATCCGGCAAATACTCAAAATCCACCTGCTCAAAATCCACGCGACCTTCGATTTTTTTAAATTCATGTGCCTCGGACTTGTCATATATAACAGGCTTGGTATCGAGTACCTCAAAAATTCTATGCGCACCCGCCATTGCCCTCTGCAACTGTGTGTACTGAAGCACTATGTCGCGGACCGGATTGAAGAATCGTTGAATGTAAAGTAAAAATCCAAGTGCGAAAGCTGCCGCATCGACCGGATCGAGACTGCCATCAAATACCCGCATTGCTATAACAATAAGAACAGCAACAGTCGCAATCGATGAAAGAACTTCAACAGTGGGCATCACCATGCCCTGCAGTCTGACTGCCTGCATATTCGAATCAAAATTTTCAGAATTGAGCTCATCAAATTGCTCGAGATTCTTTTTCTCTCTGCGCAGTGCCTGAACCACTCTGATTCCTGATACGTTCTCGTTGATGTTGGAGTTCACTAGAGCAATTGCCACTCTAGTCCGAATAAAGGCTCGCGCTGCATACTTTTGCCAAATGGCCATNAAAATCATTAGAACTGGTATCACGGACAATGAGACNACTGCCAACATCGGGTCGAGGATAAACATAAAAAATACGATCAGGCCAAGTCCAAAAATATCTGCCAAAACTGTCAGGAATCCCGTCGTCATAAGCTCCTGCAGCGTGGTCACATCGGACGTAACCCGGGACATCACGCGACCAACTTCCTCTTTATCGTAGAACGGCATCGATAGTCGATTCAGGTGACGAAACATCTCGCTGCGGAGATACCGCAAGATGTTGTGACCTATATAACCAGTCAATCTCCTCTGAAAGAACATTCCGACAAAGGCAACGCTGGCTAGGCCCATTAGAAGGATCCCGTACGACAACACCATTTGATTGAGTTCGTCGAGGAGAAGCTGAGCTTCCGCTCCACCNGTGGAATCCCTGACTTCCTTCCATTCAATAAGTGCAGATGTAATATTTCTCAAGGCTTCTGCCATGAAATAAGGCTGAGAGAATGTGGTAGCGGAAACGAGAAGCATTGAAAATACAGCTGCGACTGTCCTCCATTTGTAGGGGGCCATGAAAGGTATCAGTCGTTTCAAGAGATCTACATCATAAATTTTGCCAAGCTCGTCGTAATCCCAGCCATCAGATCTACCACCGCGTTGTGCAGGGCCTTGCCCCTGGCTCCACCCNCCTGCACCGCCACCACCCCAGTAAGCCATGCTATTCACCACCCGCTTCTAATTGAGCGACTGCTGCATCTTCCTGATCTTTCAGNTCTAAATCGTAAATTTCTTTATAGAAGCCATTTGCAGCCAGAAGCTCTTCATGTTTGCCTCGCTCCACAATACGACCTTCCCTCATAACTAATATCTGGTCAGCTTCTCGCACCGTGCGCAGTCGTTGCGCAATCAGAAAGGTAGTCCTGTTAGCCATAAGNGTTCTGAGGGCCTCTTGAATCAGATACTCGGTACGCATATCCACGGCNGCTGTGGAATCGTCAAAAATCAGGATCCTTGGGTCAAGCAGCAGCGTCCGAGCGATGGCAACACGCTGACGCTGACCACCCGAGAGTGTGGAACCNCGTTCCCCTACCCACGTATCGTACTTATCTGGCTGCGAGTCAATATAGTCATGAAGCCTAGCAGCCTTAGATGCCGCAATAATTTCTTCGTCTGTTGCATCTGGCTTCCCATAAGCCAAATTTTCTCGAATGGTAGCTGAAAACAAGAACACGTCTTGTTGCACTAGACCCACCGCCTGACGCAAACTGTTCAAGGTGACATCCCGAACGTCCTCACCATCAATCAGGACACGACCGTCTGTTGTGTCATAAAAACGGGGTAGCAAATTCACTATACTCGTCTTACCAGAACCTGTTGGTCCTAGCAAAGCAACTGTTTCGCCCGGTTTCGCGTGAATACTGATGTCTTCTAAAACTCTTCTTCCCGCATCGTACTCAAAATTGACGCCTTCGAAAATCACTTCCCCTTGTCCCGGCTGAATCATCTGGGCTGAAGGGGAATTTTGAACAGGTGACTCTCTATCAAGAAGTGCATACAGCCGACGGCCTGAAGAAAAAGCTCGTGCAACTATATTGACAACAAATCCTAATGATCTGACCGGCACTTGTAAGAGCACCAAATATATTTGGAACTTAATTAGGTCGCCCGGAAGCAAACGATCCGCTTGAATTTCCTTGATACCCACCCAAAAAATAAGNGCCACAGCAATCAACCATGCCCCTTGCAACACTGGCTCATTAACCGCCATATATTTAGAAGTCCTGTAAGACTCGTGGAAAAGTTCGTCCACTTTGTTATCAAACTTTTCTTGCTCAAAATGCTGGCGAGAAAATGCTTTCACNACTCGTTGCCCAACTAGATTTTCCTGTANGACGGTCCCCATCCTGCCCTGTAGTTGCACTATATTTAGCCATATCGGCCGCATCCTGAGAGACATCACGGATGCATAAATACCGACGACAGGAACGAAACCAATGGCCACCAACCCNACACGCCAGTTTTCCATCACGATCAGAGNTACAGCCGACACAATTAGAAGTGCAATGAACACAAATCGAGCGACTCCCATGGTCACAAAGAAGCGAATACCTTCAATATCTTGGGTCGCACGCTGCATAATTTCGCCGACTTCTGATTTGTCGTGAAATCCAAACGACAGATGTTGCAGATGATCATACAACTGGTTCCGTAAATCGTAAGCTACTCTCTGAGACAATGCTTCACCTAGATAAATCTGCAGGTATGCCAACAATCCACGAATGACGGCTGTAATCATTACCATCGAACACATCAGGGAAATTTGTCCCCAGGATGGTTCAATTTCGATGCCGTCTTCTATCCGGAGATTCAATCCGGTATTAATCGCCCATCCGATTAACTCGGGTAAGGAGACTGTAAATATGACAGCCCCAATCATCACAGCTATCGTCCACAGAAATCTTTGCCGGTGGCTGACNGCCACTCTCACGAGTCGAAATAGAATTAGCTGCGAGCCGTTGCTCATCATGACGGTATACCATACGCCTNCCCAACGCGATAGCCAACNGGCACTAGTTTGGACCCTTCAAACCTGATAAAACGATGGTATTTCCGTTATTGACGTCGCGTGCCAACTCTATGACATCTTCAAGTCTGTCCCTNAGTGAAGCGACGTGTGACACCAAAAGTACGAGTCGATCTCCCTCTCCGGAGGTAAGTTGTTCTATCCCACTCATTGCNAAGTCAAGATGTTCTTCATCNAAGGTGCCGAATCCTTCATCCAGGAAAAATGCCTCGAGTCTTCCGTCTTCCCGAGTCACCATTTCAGACAAGGCTATTGCCAATGAGAGAGATGCTAAAAATGTTTCTCCGCCAGAAAGTGTTCGAGCGCTCCTTTCTGTACCATCGATCGACCCATCCACAACGTTGAAATTTCCATCCCGTGTGAAACTGTAACGACCATTCGAAAGTACCGAGTAGGTCTCTGATGCGAGTCTAGCAAGTTCAGTGCGTTCCCCTTCCAGAAGAAATCGAACAAACCGAGAATCGGTAAGATCTCTTCTCAATGCCTCAAAAGATTCCAAATATTGCTGCTGCTTCTGGAGCTCATCACCTATGCCTTCTGCACGCTCCACTTTCGACCGTATAAGCTCGATTTGACCTGATGNCTTCACAAGCTTGTCCCTCTCTTCTCCCAAAAGTACATCGAACGTACGACGATCGTGGATTTCGTTATCAGGAAATGCTCGGGCCAGTTCTCTNGACAGTTTTTGACTTAAAACATTCTTTTCTGCTATGACACCCTCAATTTCAGTCATTACGCGATCATTTTCAGTTTTCCATTCCGTACGAATCTGGTCACGGAGGACACGTACTACTCGAGCATCAGAAAATTCCTTTTCTGCCAGGTCGTCTGTGTTTATACCTGGAAGTTTCGCCGCTAATAGCATTAGTTGGTTGGTCAGCGACTGAAGCTGCGCACGAGCTTTATCCCTATCGTTGCGAATATTCTCTCGCTCATCACGAGCTGACAGNGATAATTCCTCTGCTTTACGAACCAGATCCATTGAATTAATAATTTGTTTTTCAATCGACAAAACATATTGTGAGAGATCTTCAAGTGTCCCTAGCTGGTGATATTGTCGGGTGGCTAGGGTAATTGATTCAGTCATCATCGATTCTTTTTCATCAACAATACGATTAAGATCGTCAACTTCACGAGCCAATTGCTCAGCAGTATCGGATTTCAACTCAATCGATCTATCTAGAAGAGCTTTTGATTTACCGAACGCGTCTAGCTCATCTCGACTCTTCAAATATGCAGTATTGATCTCTTCAAAATGAGAAATAGCTTTAGACAAATCATCAGAAGTCGNGGTCTCAGGCAGTGTTGTGATAATTTCGCCACATACTGGGCACTTATCACCTACTTGAATATCGTTGAGAAGTGCTCCGGCTCTATCAGCAATTTGTTCAGCTTTCANTGCTGCCTGTGCAGTTTCAAGTAATTTTTCTGATTCGGATGTTGACCTTGNAGATTCGTTAATCTGTCGATCAATAGACGCTACCTCCTGACGATTAGAATCTANCTCTTGAGAAATAGCCTTTAATTCTGCAGTTTTCGATCGGATAGTCTCCCGTTGNACAGATAATTCNGCCGAAATAACTGATGAATCAGAAATGATCTTTTTAAGACTCTGAAGTTGTTCATCGGAAGGAAGGTCAAGCACAAGGGCCTTATGTCTGTGGTTCTCTAGATCAAGCTTTCTTTGAGTCTCTTCGATATTCTTAACAGATACTGATTCTTTTTCTCGCCAGATATCAACTACCTGAAACAATTCTTCAGACTCTCCGGCCGAAGGCAAGGAATTCGCGGATCCCAATAGTTCGGACTGTCGTCGTTCCAACTCTTCCATCTTTTTGTGAATGTATAGTTCCTGTTCGTCAAATTCTCTCATCGTTGGAAGAAACGAATTCAAATTACTTACGATCGCTTTTATTTCAAGATGCGACTTCTCGAGCAATTCAAGCTCCAGGCCCGCCGCAACGAATTCAGCATGAGTCACTTGCAAATTTTCAACTTTGGCTCGCATTTCCCCAAGCAGGGTTGCCGTCTGTTCGCGCATCAANTCGATTCGATCCAGGCCGAACACCCCTTTTAAAACAACGTCACGATCTGCAGCTCGTGCACTGAGAAATTCAGCAAATCTTCCTTGTGCCAGTAGTATGGAACGAGTAAAACCATCGAAATCAACCCCAACAATTGTTTCTATACGCTCGTTCATTTCTCTGGATTTTTCAACAACCAACCGCCCCTTGGTCGACCTCTCCAGATCATACTCATACAGACTGACCTGACCTGCGCCGCTTTTACTGNCTCTTAGCACTCTCTGGGCAAGCCATCCTCGTCCCGATGACCTGAAGATAAGTTCCACTTTCCCCTGACNACTTNTGCGGTTGATTAATTCACGGGTACCCTGGGACACAGTAGGAGTCCTGCCGTACAGGGCGAAGCTAATGGCNTCTAATATTGCCGATTTCCCTGACCCGATCGGTCCCACGATCCCGACGAGGTCTCTTTTACGGAAGTCGAAAGTTGTACTCTCCTTGTAGGAACGAAACCCTTCGATAGTCAACTCAATCGGTCGCATCATCACCTTCTAAATGAGTCGTCATTAAGTCTTGTTCGAGTCGACTCTCGGTCTGTTCGAGAACTTGTGCGAATACGTTCANCAGATCCGCATCCGGAACACGTCCGTACTCCGCTTGGAAGTATTCCTTATAGGATTCTGCAAATGGCTTATTTCGTCTTGACTCAACGGGGATGTCGAAATGCTCATAGTTAGATCTGACCTTTACGACGTTAGCGAANTTCTCTCTCACCATATCGCCCAAACCGAGATCTGCCCCATCAGTTTCCACCACTATATCGAAATATGGGCCTTCGCTTGGATCAAGGTGCGGATTAGATAAGGGGAGTTCAGTCANCAGTTTATTACGTGCATCCATGATTGCTNCCCAGTCGCCTGTCAAGCGAACTAGTGGTCGTCTAGACGCAGTCGCAAGCTCGACGCTCTCTATTCTTACTGGCGTGCCGGGAACAGCCTCTACAACTACAACTCGCTTCCTTTCGTTCCGCTCACCAAAGTCCAACGGCAAAAGAGTTCCCGCGTATTCTGCCGGAACTGANGAATTCTTGATGGATTGAGGTGCATGTATATGCCCCATAGCAACATACTGAATACTGGCAGGAAAATCAGACCCCTCGATTGCGTAATCTTCTCCCATATGAAGTGAACGCTCGCCACGCCCATCTGCCTGCAAACGAACATCGGCACCATTAACCGTGGCATGAGCCATAAGCATTGTTACCGCACCATGGCTTTGATGAATTGCCAAAGACCGAGCATAGGATTCAAAAATATTCCTCAGTTTTTCTTGGTACTGACCGTACCAACCTGAAGAGTCATCCATGAGATCTACTGCACTTCCCCTTCGGAAGAATGGAACGCAGCCAACAGCAAGCGGACCACCATTTGTATCGACTTTGACTATCCCTCCCGAATCAGGAGGCTTTACATCGCCGACAAAGTGGATGTTGTAGGGTTTCAATATTTTGCCCATAGCTTCAAAAAATGGGGCAGAATCATGGTTCCCGGCTATGGCAATCACCGGTATTGCCCCATCGTTAGATAGTTTTCTCATAGCATCAATCCCGATGTCCATAAGGGCGGGCGTAGGTGTGCCTTTATCCCAGACATCGCCCGAAAGCAACACGGCGTCTACAGATCGACTTTGACATATTGCATGTAATTCTTGAATNGCAGCCAGAAATTCATCAGTCCGGTCGACTGAACCAAGTTTCTTTCCAACATGCCAGTCTNACGTGTGCAGAACTTTCACGAATAATCCTTAGTGTCACGATATTGACCAGTATACCCGCGCACAGACAGCGAAATATATACCTACGCACTTCACATTCTTCTATAAAACAGGTTACGATGTCGATGNAGAGACAAGTTATACATGTAGTGAAGGTAGAAACAATGGTGGCACCGACTAAGCTTGAACCTATCTCCGAAGCAATCACCGATAAGAAGGCTCGGAAATCGTACGAGCAACTTCGGGAAAATATCATCGATCGCGACCAAATCGCAGCCACTTCCACACTATACGAGCTCCTTCAGCAAGGCCGTTCGAAAGTTGAAATCCTTTCGGAGACTGTAAGAACACATGCNCCCTACACGCACGTCCCGTATCACCAGAAGATTGATCAGGGCATAGTTCGCTTCGTGAATAATGACCATTGCTTGCTTTCAGGGGGGGCCACTCTGCGACTTGAGGGATACATGTCGAAGCACTTCGAACACCTCCCATTGGCTCAAACTGTCTGGTACGTACCAACTGGATTAGATATTTGGAATCAGTTAAAAGGGAAAATGCCCGGTCATTACGGCAGAAGAGTCTATGATGCTTCGAAATATCCTGAGGGGCCATTAGACCCTGAGGTGCATTGGAACGACGAACAACCAAAGCCCATAGAAGGGACTTTTGAGGAGGGTGTTGCCGACTGGTTTCAACTAGTTGAACGAGGGGACGTACCTAACTCCTATAGACAGTGGCTGGGCCTCTGGGAAGATACTGCGAGAAGAAAGGATCTGCTTGCGAATACGGTCTTCGCNGGTCTTATGGATGTTCAAGACAGAATCATGTACAACCGATCTTTCACTACCGGACATAAAAGTTTCCGAGCCAGAGCAGCTATCGAACTGGGGAACAGAATCGGTTGGGATAATGCCCACCATGTGATCTATGCGAGCGTCCCTGACATCGCGGTTGGTCCCAGATGGTATTCAGCTTACGAGGCAGCTGGTCAAATAATGTTNAATCAGCTCGAGGAAGAAGCCCCAACATCCTCGCTAGCTGCCACGCAATCAACTAACACCGACCGACGCTTATTCGCGCAAGAACTCCCCTTGTCACCTATTGAAGAGGAAACCTTAATTCGCTCGATTCTCAGGGAAGAGGAAGCTGCTTATTTCGAGGCGATCACAATTTTGTTGAAAGCAGGTCGTTCTCCGAAAGCTATCCTTGATGCAATTCAGATAGCNTCGGCAAGAGTTGTGCTCGCGATAGCCGATCCTCCGGCGTACAGCATGCCACAACATGGATTCGAATATACGAATACGCTCGCCTGGTTCTATGCAAATTTCGAACACGAACACAAAACTAAACTTTTGTATGTNGCGGCGAATTTCATCAACCAGTGCGCAAGACTGATTCGTGATATGCCAGACTACAATTATCAAAGCCATCAAACTTCTCGCTTCAGCAAAGTACTCCAAGCTCGTTCATTCCGTCTTCCTGAGGGAGTCGACCAAATGTCAGCGCGTCAATTACTCCATAAGATCGACGAGTCAATGATGGTACTGAACCAGGATGCGAGTGTGGCCTATGTACAAGCGTATCTCGAGGCAGGCCATGAACGTGAATCGCTCATTGCAATACTGGCAATGGGAGCNGTGAAACAGGGCAATGACCCACACAATCAGGAAATTGGACTTTGCATGATAGAGGATTATAAGCGGAGCTCTTCCTCATTCCGCGATGAACTCCTCATGGCGAGTGCTAGGCACACTGCTGGTCATCAAAAATATGGAGACTCACTCGAACTGTATAGACGATATTCAGATTCGCTGGGAATANAAATCCAGAATAGCCCACAAAATGGGACAGCTTCGAACGAAGAAATNATTGAGTCCTTCGTGGACGACATTGATCTCTATCTAGAGCCTCATTCAGGTGGAGCACCGGTTGCAGTAGATTAGACCNAGCTCTAAATATCTTCTGACAAAGAAGAATCCAAATTCTCAAACAGGTCGGTATCAGTTCCTGCTGCTCGCTCCTCNGCTCTAGTGGCCCATGGTGTTCGAGGAAAATTCAAAACCACTGGTAATGGTACTGCCGGTTGGCCAAGAACCATGGTTCCGGGTTTCAGGAGTTTTGCTCTCGCTCTGGTAGAAGGCAGCATCCATCCATATTGATTCCTTTCAGATTCTGCCGGATCTAGTCGTCCAGCGACTCGTATTGAAGCATTCTCCATCACATCTGGNGCCACTCTCGAGGCACTTTGTTGAGCACCTATCAGCAAAACTCCCAGTGAACGTCCCCGTTGAGCGATGTCAATCAACATGTCTTTGATGGGACTTTCCCCCTGTGCCGGTGCATATTTATTCATTTCATCAAGCACAATGATTGACAGAGGAGTTCGCTTTCCGGNCTCCTCTTTTTCTTCAAATGTGTCTTTCAGTAGAACGCCNACTACAAATCGCTGTGCCAATTCATGAAGTGAATTAATGTCTACGACAGTAACTGTTGCGAGATTTCTATTAATGCTTTGCTGAGAGCCANATCTCACCAAAGACCCTAACCGATTCGGACGGGATGCCGCCTCGAGACGCCGAAGGAACGCCAGTACCGTACCCCGCTCAATGCTCCCAACCCAGTCGGGATGGGGATCGATATCGTCCGGGTCAATGTAACTTCGAACCACGGAGACNATTTCTTCCAAATTATGTATTTGCTGCTCTCCCGATCTTGGAGCCACTGCGCTATTGCCTTCCTGGGAGCTTTCCCGTTCAGAAGGATGTCTGAGGACTACAGCCCCGCTTGTCCCTGCCACATCTACAGCCCAACGGCGTAGCTGNGCCTGNACTCTCTCTAAAAGGAACTGCAACTGATTCCTGGAATCTGAAGCATCNGTGAAAACGTACTGAAGGAGGCCTTTATCAATAAATTCTCGCGGAGTCCAGTAGAAGGCCGTCACTCCGGTACGATTAGCGTTAGGCAACACCGAGTCGGCAGATGAATCACTCCTTGGTGGGGCCCAAAAAGAAACTGATGGAATATTTGGCTTTAAGTCAGCCTGGCTTCCATTACTGGCCTGAACGAGTTGGAAGGGAGTTGGTTCGACCCCAAGCTTATCCCACATTTCTCTATCTATATCAGAAAATTCCAAACTAGGTTTGTCAAGCCATAGGAGATCTTGTCCCTTGACATTGAAGACTAAGACGCGAGTATTTTGTAAAGAGTGACCAATCAGATCNNGATCATCTGTAGTTTTTCTCTTGTAAGAACCGCCGGTAAGCATCCGTAGAAAGAAAAATGCGAAAGTTGTTTTCGTAGCAACTCCTGATACTCCACTGATCGACATGTGACCACCCTTGGTCCCATCAAAAAAATCTAAATCCAAATAGACGGGCGAGCCATCTCTCGCCAGTCCTACGGGCATCGATCTGCCCATATCATCGACATACAACGCGTCATCCCGCGAAGGTCCGGTCGCACGATTAACGACTTCACCAGCCAGTGGAGCAGTCCAAACCTCAGGGATCATTCGAGTAATGGACACGCTAGCGGTTCGAATTCGTTCAGCTGGAAGAACTCCTGAGTCACCTATGCGACGAACGTCTGTCTCATAACTAACTCCTTCATACGTCGACTCACTTTCTGTAACTACTCCGTATGTAGCTAGAGGTGATTCGAGTCCAGGGACATCTGAATAGACCACGACCAAGTCGTCCACTGCGAGATAAGCGTCATCATCGACGATAACTCTGAATTCCTGGGTATTTGTGCGACTGTCACCCACTACTCTCCCGACTCGGTCCGTGCCAGCTTCTTGTTCACTCATGCCTAGGCCTCATCTCATGTACACCGCTTCGCGCAGCTTCCTATTCACTAGNTCCGCGTCACCCAGGCCACGTCTNAGCTCTCGTTCGAGAGCACCAATAGGTATCAAATTTTGCGGTGCACGCGGGTCAAGATGAAGAGGAGGTGCTGCAATAGGCAAATACTCTGTCGTCATTGCCGCATATGAAGCTACCTCATCCATGGATAGTTCAGNTGATACCTCGAGACGAGCAATACCCTGCCATCCATGACCACCTGCTATATCCCCTACACGAATGTACCAAGAAAAACGAGGAAATGAGCCTTCAATACGAAAAATTGGAGTTCTCTGTCCGAGCTTTATTTCTGGAACAACCTCGGCAGGTTTACCTGAAAGGTATTGCCTTTCATTACTTTTGATATAGCCTACAACAAATACCGGATGATCCCGCCGTACCCTGCCATCAGCTATCACCAGACTCCCAGGCTCATAGTCAATTGATCTCGCCAGTGATACTTCCAATTCTGACATCTGCTTTTGCATCGCGTCTTGCAGGTCACTGAAATCGGACCCTTTAGAGTGTCTGATTTCAAACGGTAACAACGAACTATCAAGACTTCCCAAAGTTTCTGGCTTTACACCTACAGGTAAAACGACCAGTCGTTGATGTAGCAGTTCCTTAAATCGAGATTTCATCAATCTCCGATCCCAGTGGACAACCCCGGCCCCCACAGCACCTAGAAGAGCGCTCCGAGGTACCACATCATTTTCAGCAAAAATCTCTAAACGAGCCTCTATCCTTTGAATCCCATCAATGAAAAAAATATCAAGTGGGTCACTAGGCAATGCAGTCTCAATACCCCTCCAATCTCTAGCAATGTATTCGACCGAATCATCAATTTCGACGGAATCAGAATCACCGAAATCTTTGAAATCCAAATTAGTCCCATAACCTGGATCCCAAGCTGATACCGATACTATTGCTTTGCTAACTGGATTCACCATTCATAACANCCTAAACCCCTATACGGGTGGCTTGTCAACAATTATTCCCTGCTCAAAGAAGATTTCTATCTCTGACTCAGAATATCCAATTCTTGATAGGATTTCTTTATTTGCCTCGCCGAGTGCTGGCGGACCAGACCACCANTCATACCGGCGGCGCCCGTCGTACATAACTGGGAATCCGTCACTCTGTGGTTCTTCGCCAGTTGCCCACTGGGTATATGAAAAATATCCCGTGTCTTCTAGGTGTCGATCTGAGAGCAATTCAGGCGGCGACAGCACGGCCCCGCTCGGGATTCCTTGACTCTGCAGAGAGTCCAGTAATTCATGTTTATCAAAGCCTCGCGACCATGAATTCATCTCATGCATGAGTGCACNTCTATTGAGTCTTCTCGCATCCGGGCTCAGGAACAATTCATTTTCATGCCACGCCTTTCCGGCGAATTCAGAAAATGCTATCCACTCAGACTCGTCTCTGCACGTGACTGTTAGCCATTCGTCATCTCTATTCTCGGTCAAGGGAACGTCAGACGGCCGATCGGATGTGGGTTTGTGGCTATTGAATTCCTTTGTCGCCAGAGGTGCACATCGGAGCACTGCCTGAAAAGCATGACTGGGACTGTCATTTCCAATCCGTGACGGCGCCGTNCCTTCTAGTTGTGTTTGTATGTAGTGTTCACCGAGATAGGCCGCCATCGCTTCGGATTGGGATAAATCGACCAAACTCCCTTCCCCTGTTTTTTCACGATGCTGCAACGCTGTGAGCACGGCAGTGGCAGCGGTGACACCAGCAGCAGCATCGGTCAGGGCCATTGATGTTACTCGCGGTTCACTCTCGCTATACCCCATGATTTCAGGCAGTCCCGACAATGGTTCTATGCTCGGGCCCAGGCCCACGTACGCCTTATAGGGCCCTTCGCGACCAAGTGCCGGCATCGCAATATAAATCAATGATGGATTAATCGCACGCAATGATTCGTAGTCAAGTCCGAGAGACGGCATTGCACGAACACTGAAATTTTCGATCAGGACGTCACTATCCTGCACTATTTTACGAAAAATCTCTTTGCCTTCTTCCGACTTCAAATCAATTGATACTGACCGCTTATTTCGATTCAATTTATTATTTAAACCATGCCGATTCCATAACTGACCTTTTTCAAGGTCCTGCTCCTGAACTCCACTATTCTGCGGCACGACTGGGCTGGTCATTGGCCCACGACCAGTCGGTGCTTCAATCTTGATCACATCTGCGCCTAGATCGCCCAATATCCGTGCACAAACTGGTCCGGACCAAATTCTTGTCATATCCGCAATACGGAGACCTGAAAGTGGCCTTTCCTGTGGATTCCTTGCTTTGTCTACCGAGACTGGAGTTTCAGTCGGGATGTTTATATCCTCAAAATTTGTGAAAGGCATGACCTCCTCGTCCGGTTGTGCTTGAAGTCCAGAAATAGTGAATGGAGATATAGGCGCTTGAACGTTCTCGAGGCCATCAATAGGTTTAAAAAAACCTCTATGCTTTAGTTGTGGATCATCAAACACCTGGGAAAGAGGGACCGAAATCCCTACAGGAACCCTCCAGGTTTCCTGGCCATCCTTCAATACGTCTCTGACTGATTTATCCTTCAGAAAATCCCTGATGATTGACTCTATTTCATCTTCATAGCGCATTCGATCTGTGTTCAGTAACCATTCCTCTTTCTCAGCAAGCTCTGTACCGCCCACCCATAAAGCAAACGCTGGCCAGAAATTTGGAAGAATATTGAAACCCACCCATCCATCTTGTGCAGGCAAGAGAGTAGTCGGGCATAAATTTTGGAATCGATTCCCGTGCCTTGAACGAACCTGTTTATCAAATATCCACATCGTATCGGTGAACTGATGGAGAGACGCAAGCGTTTCAAAAACTGAGATATCGATAATCGAGTTATTTTTTCCATACAGCAACTCAGAAAGCCCCAGCACGTAAGCGTAGCTTCCTGCCTGGTAGTAGCAGTATTCGGATGGGAGAGTCAATGGCTCTCTTCCAGGATCACCAGAAAGCCACGTATAGCTACCCATAGCGTTAAGTGTTGCCGATGTTCCTTCGTAGTTTCTATATGGCCCTTGCCGACCAAAGTTTGTAATAAATATTTGAGGACAAGCAATACTGTCCTTCAGTGGACCCGATACGTATCGATCAAGTTCAGCTGGTGTGAAATCAGATACTAGTAAATCTGCAGTATTCACTAAACTTTCCAATTGAGATGAATCTTCCTCATCGTTGAAATTAATTCGGAGCCTATTTTTTCCGCCATTAATGTAAAGATCTCGATGTATTTCTGGAGGACGCCTGTCTCTGGACTCAATTCGTATGACTTCGGCTCCCCATCGACGGAACAGCTTGCCTGCAAACCCAGCGGCTCCCTCTAAGTTACTAATCTCCACAACCCGCATGTACGTACTCCTGGATTATTTGATCCCCGTGACTCTATAGTGAGAAAGCGTAGCATGCACTGCGGTTAGTCCATCAAGATCTAGTGACGCTTCGACACTCCCTTGGTTATACTCCGGTCGTATCCAGAATTTATTGACGAAAGGGAAAAACATGACTGATGTTAAAGCAGAGTGGCCTGGTGTGGTTTCCGAAATAAAAGTATCCGTGGGAGACTCAGTGTCTCAGGACGATGAACTTGTAATTTTAGAGTCTATGAAGATGCTCACTCCTATACTCTCGCCTGCGTCCGGAACCGTCTCCGAACTTCCAATAGAGCAAGGCCAATACGTCGATGAGGGTGCGGTACTAGTTCGACTGGACTCATAAAATCACAACAAACTAGCTCGTATGTAGGAGATTTACCCAATGGTATGGCAGCCTGAAATTGATGAATTGAACGAACGTAAATCATTGGCCTATCGATTAGGTGGAGAAGAACGTGTTCAAAAACATATCGAGAATGGCAAACTTACCGTTCGAGATCGCATCGTTTCCCTTGTAGACAGCGATTCTTTCAGAGAACGAGGTGTACTGGCTGGCAAGGCGACATACGAAGATGGCAAACTGAGTGAATTCCGTCCGTCGAATTATGTGATGGGTATTGCTAGTATCAACGGTCGACGAGTCATGGTTGGTGGAGATGACTTCACCGTTCGAGGTGGAGCGGCCGACGGGAATGTGGGTGACAAGAAAACTCATCAGGAACGTATGGCGCTCGAACTGCGAATTCCCATTATTCGTTTGGTGGACGGCACCGGAGGTGGCGGCTCAGTAAAAACAATCGAAGACATAGGACGAACCTATCTTCCCGGCGGACCAGGATTCTGGGAGACCGCCGATGAAGCCATGGCTAAAGTTCCAGTTGTAGCAGCCGCAATGGGCTCCGTCGCAGGAATTGGGGCTGCGCGAGTAGCGATCTCGCACTTCTCTGTGATCGTGAAGGGTACGGGACAGGTGTTTACAGCTGGACCGCCCGTAGTCGAACGAGGACTGGGAATGTGGGTAGAGAAGGAAGAGCTAGGTGGGGCGGAGATACACGCTCGAGGCTCCGGTGTGTGTGACAATGAGGCAGAAACTGAAGAAGATGCCTTCGATCAGATTAAACAATTCCTCTCGTATTTACCGGCAAATAGCTGGGAACTACCCCCACGTTCAACACCGAATGACGACCCAGAAAGACGAGACGAAGAATTACTTTCAATTATCCCACGGGAACGAAGACAACCCTACGATGTACGTAAACTAGCCGCCCACATCGTGGATCGTGACTCGATCTTCGAGGTTGGCAAATATTTCGGGAGGTCTGTTGTCACCTTGCTTGCCCGACTGGATGGCTACCCAGTAGCGGTCCTCGGCAACGATCCGCTAGCAGTCGGGGGTTCCTTAGACACACCAGGCTCAGAAAAAATGCTGAAATTTATCGATTTGGCAGATACGTTTAATATTCCAATCATTAATCTCGTCGATCAGCCTGGATTTATGATCGGAGTTGAAGCAGAAAAAGCCGGAGTCATCAAGGCCGGTGTCCGTGCATTACAGGCGATTTACCAATGTGATGTCCCTTGGTCGACTATCGTTGTCCGGCGTGCATACGGAGTCGCTGGAGCTGGGCATCAAAATCATTCAAATGCTCGATGGAACTATCGAGTTGCTTGGCCCTCTGGCGACTGGGGTTCACTGCCTATCGAAGGTGGGGTTATGGCCGCGTATCGACGCGATATCGAAGCTTCCGAAAATCCCGAGCAGAGGAGACAGGAAATCGAAGATAAATTGAACGAGCTGCGATCGCCTTTTCGAACTGCTGAGGCATTCAATATTGAAGACATAATCGATCCCCGAGAAACTCGCCCACTGTTGTCAGAATGGATTAATGACGCATACAAAGTGTTGGCGAGTAGTCAATTGGGTCCCAAAGGAAGAGGAATGCGAGCATAGAATAAATCTAATCTAATATCCTGCCTGCTTGTCATAAATTCCCAGTAACGGCCTTTCTTCCTTCCATCTGCGGATATTCTCAACGAAACGATCGATATTTCTACGTGATCTAAGTTGGGATGCACCCGCCGTGTGGGGGGTCATCACTACA
Source organism: Chloroflexota bacterium (assembly GCA_002725365.1). Lineage (GTDB taxonomy): Bacteria > Chloroflexota > Dehalococcoidia > UBA2979 > UBA2979 > UBA2979. Next base: position 22,922 of record PBOW01000009.1, read on the forward strand.
TTGTCGTAGTCCCAAAAAGGATGATCAGGTGGAACCGGCTCTATAGTATGCACATCAAGTCCCGCTCCCCTGATATGGCCGGAATCAAGTGCTCGCCGAAGGGCTTCATCATCAACAATTTCACCACGAGTGACATTTACAAGAATGGAACCCTGTTTCATTTGAGCAAATACTTCATCATTGAAAAGTTTCTTCGTCTCGTCGGTCAATGGGAGACAGATTGACACAACGTCAGATTGGCGAAGTAGATCATTCAACGCTGTAATTGGCCAAACTTCCTGTACCTCATTTGTCGGGGGAATTTCGTTATTATCAAGAGCCAAGCAGTGCATACCGAATGCAGCAGCCCTCTTCGCGATGGCCTGGCCAGTGCCACCAAACCCGACAACACCCATCGTCAGTCCTTCAAGTTCAATTTCTTCTCGACGAAGTTCAGGGCGGTGATTCCAGCCATCAGGTCCCATCTTGTAGGCCTTATGGAGGTTTCTCGTGAGCGTGAGCAATAATCCAAAGCCATGATCAGCAAGATGCCCACCAACCAAACCTTTTTCCCCTGTCAGGACGATCTCACTTTCACGAAACTCTGGGTAGGAATATATATCGACCCCGGAAGACGCAGAATGAACCCATTTCAGACGTGGGGATTTCTGCATGAGTTGCAGAGGTACGTGACCCAAGATCACATCAACGTCTGATGAAAGTTCCATAGCTTCGCCGATGTTTTTTGCCACCGTCACTGATCCATCAGGGCCGGTAGCGTCCTCGATTAGTGATAATTCTTCATCGGAAATCGATGGAAGAGTCAACGCTAAAACAACCAATACGTTCAATTTTTCTCCTCACAATCCTTACTTCAGACCATAAGTTGACTCGACCGTATCTAGTACCTGATCCAGAGAGTCAACAATTTCGTCAGCTTCTTCTCTGTTTATCACGAGTGGCGGCGCAATCTGTATAGTCGCACCGGCACGGGATAGTAACCCATTGTCACGCATAGCCTGTCCTACAACTTTCCCGATCTCATCTTCTTCTCGAAATGACTCGCCTGCTTCGACATTGCGCTTCAGATCAATTACTTGCATGAGTCCGATCCCGCGAGTGTCCGCGACAATTCCAGAATGTCGATTCTGCAATTCAAGCAGCTGTTCAGCAATATAGGCACCAGTCTTCTCAGAATTTTCTACTAATCGTTCATTGGCAATTATGTCGAGATTTCCAAGAGCCACCGCGCAGGACACTGGGTGAGCGCCCCATGTACTGCCACCAATCAATGCCTTGGATGTGTCCCCCCTAAATCCATCGGATATTTTCTCGCTCGCCAGAACTGCCGCAATCGGAGCATACCCAGACGAAAGCTGCTTTGCTACGGTGATCAAGTCCGGCGTGACCCCGAAATGTTCCATGGCAAACCATTTACCGGTCCGTCCAAATCCGTTAATGACTTCATCAGCTATCAAAACGATGTCATGTTCGTCACATAAAGCGCGTAATTTTTTCCAGTATTCAGGCGCAGGAACATGCGACCCGTTCGCGGTCGATATTGGCTCAGCAATAATGGCAGCAACGGTCTCTGGTTTTTCCTGAAGCACCACCTGCTCAATAAGATCGGCATTGAGTTCTCCAGGTGCCTTAACCGCTCCGGGCATCATTGGCTCGAACGGAGTCTTGTTCATGTACGAGGAATGGTTTATCGAGAGCGCACCATATGTAGTTCCATGATACGAACCGACTCGGGAAATAACCTTAAATTTTCTTTGGTCACCTCTGTTATATTGCCATTGTTTCGCCATACGAATAGCTGTTTCTACGGCTTCCGACCCAGAATTAACGAAAAAAGCTCGCTCCAATCCAGGAGGACTGATCTCAGCCAAACGGGTAGCTAAATCGATCGCTGGCTCGGTCGCGTAAGAAAATGGATTCGCGAATGACATCCTAGCCATTTGCTCAGCCGCAATCTCAGATAGTTGCTCCCGACCATGCCCCACGGCCACAACCCATAGCCCAGACATCAAGTCGATGTATTTTCTAGCCTTGGAATCAGTTAGATAAATCCCCTCGCCGGACCGAATGACCAGCAGTGCATCATCCTGTTCTAATTCATCCTGCTGAACGGTATGAATCCAAAGATGCTTCAGTGAACGGTCTATGTAATCTTTGACATCATCCGAAAAGTCTGTGGTCATGAGTTTGTCTCCTAAATATTATTCGTTAAACGGTTATATCCGTTCTTCCTGCTCTGTGCGACGATTTTGATATGCAGGAGTCGCGCGACCGTCTCCAAATTTAGTGTCCCGCCATTCGAGCGCTGCTTTGAGTCCCTGGCCACTTGCAATTTCACCATAATCGGACACAGCCTTCGCCAGGTGAGCTCTTGCATCCATCTCACTGGCCACTCGCTGCATGGTCCGAGCGCCCATAAGTTCAAGACCGAGATTCACGGTTCGTTTGGACGCTGACAGTAGATCTGAATCAATCATAGCCATTCTATTCGCGAGATATTCCACAGCCTCATCAAGTTGGTCATATGGAACTGACTGCAGAACCAAGCCTATTTCAGCTGCATCAGCCCCGGAGATACTGTCTCCAGTCAGGAGCAATCGCTTAGCCCACTGAGGCCCAACGTGATACAGCCACATGTGAGCCGGAGGTACTCCCATTGCACGAACAGGAGGAAATCCAATTACTGCATCATCGGCTGCAACAATAATATCTGTCAACAGAACTAAGTCGGTTCCACCAGCAATACAATAGCCATGCACTTTACCAATAACAGGTTTATGCATATCGAAAATTGCCATCCTGAGCCGTTGTTGCGCCTCCATTCGCCACGTGTCGTCGTCAAAAGACTTACCAGTTCTTCCAAAGTCTCCAAATTCTGGTTTTGGCGCGGTCAGATCATACCCGGCACAGAACGCGCGACCGGCTCCAGCGAGGATCACGCAGTGTACACGGCTGTCATTATCTGCCTCCCACATGGCATCATGAATATCCTGCTGCAGTTCTCGCGATAACGCGTTGAGTTTCTCTGGGCGATTGAGAGTTACATAGGCCTTACCTTCGCGGACCTCATACAACAAATTGTCGTAGTTGCTATCAGACATTCTTTGCCTCCATTAAGTTTTAGTGTAGGGAGTGTAACGGTTCCGCATGACTTGAGGGGCTGGTAAATCGGTCAGCTAGATGACTGAACCACTTGTCGGGTGTCCCCTTCTTCTGTCACAAAACAAGAGTATGAACCGGTGTGACAGACCCCCGAACCTTCGAGGGAAACCTCCAGTAGTACAACATCGCGATCACAGTCTGTAGAAATCGAATGGACGTTGACATAGTCTCCTGACGTCGATCCTTTATGCCATATTTCCTGACGCGAACGAGACCAAAACACTGCTTGGCCAATCCGAATTGTCTCGTTCAGTGTTTCCTCGTTCATATAACCCAACATTATGACTTTACCGTCTCCCTTTTGTTGGAGAACAGCAGGGATAAGGCCTCGGTCGTCATATGTGAGTTCACTTGGGTTAAACAACGATCCTGATTCTTCCATATACGGCTTGCCTTTCACAAATGATCGATCCTAGTCAACTACTATAACGGACGCACTGGTACGCCGTGATTAGTCAAGTATTCCTTAACTTCCCCTATCGAGTATGTCCCAAAATGAAAAATAGATGCAGCCAATACTGCGTCAGCTCCTCCGGTCACCAGAGCATCTAATAGATGTGACGGAGCACCGGCTCCACCTGATGCAATGATTGGAACTGAAACCTCATCACGGATAGCTCTAAGCAGTTGAATGTCATAACCATCCTCATGTCCGTCTGTATCCATTGATGTAACGAGTAGTTCCCCTGCTCCTCTTTCTGTTACCTCGCGACTCCACTCAATTGCGTCAATCCCAGTTGGGTTCCGGCCACCATGAGTAAAGATTTCCCACTTGTCAGAACCCGCTTTCTTTGCGTCTATTGCAATCACAGTGCATTGAGACCCAAATCCTTTGGCTGAATCTTCTATAAGTTCCGGGTTTTGTACCGCGGCTGTATTCAAAGAGACCTTATCGGCCCCTGATTCAAGCATCCGCCTGACGTCCTCAGACGAGCGGACCCCTCCGCCCACAGTTAACGGGATGAAAATCTGCTCTGCGGTTCGAGAAATGAGATCGAACGTGCTGGCTCGGTCATCAGAGGACGCAGTTATATCTAAAAATACAAGTTCATCAGCTCCATCGAGTTGATATTTGGCAGCGAGCTCTACCGGATCTCCGGCATCGCGAAGGTTAACAAATGAAATTCCTTTCACCACCCTGCCCTGATCCACGTCAAAACAAGGGATGATTCGCCTTGTCAGCACAATGTCACCCCTCATCGCCTATCCGAATTGCCTCTGTAAGATCAATGTCAGACGTGTAGATAGCACGACCAATTATCGCTCCGTGTGCACCAATTTCTTTCAGACGCAAAACATCGTCGATACCTGAAATCCCACCTGCAACGTTCAGATTAATTTCCGTGTTTGATAATATCCGTTCACACATATCAATATTGGGGCCTGTGGGGCGACCATCTCTTTCGATATCAGTGTAAATAATATTACTGACTCCATTTTCTTCTAGGTGTTTAAGGAAAGGAAATAAACGTATGTTAGTCTCCTCTATCCACCCTGAGGTAGCGAGCAGTTCACCTCTAGCGTCGATCGATACTATAAGTCGATCTCCGTAGCGGTCACTGAGGTTCCGCAGCAGTTTTTCGTCACGGATAGCTGACGTACCGATGATGAACCGCTGAACCCCCATATCTACTACCTCTTGCACTGCCAATTCAGATCTCAGACCTCCACCTATCTGGATGTTCACAGGGTTGGAAGAACAGATCTTCCCAACGATATCTGTGTTCACAGGATGTCCCTGCTTCGCCCCATCTAGATCTACTAAATGGAGATTACGGGCACCTTTTTGGATCCATTTCGCAGCAAAATGCATTGGCGTGCCAAAGACTGTTTCGCGTGCGTAATCTCCTTGCTCTAGTCGGACGGCATTTCCACCCCGTATGTCGACTGCCGGCCAAATTTCCATGACGTGCTCTCAATTACCTTTAATTAGTCGCATTTTCTACGAAATTCTTATATATGAGTAAACCAGTTTCCCCACTTTTTTCAGGATGGAACTGTGTCGCTATCAAGTTATCCCGGCCAACGATAGCAGGAAAGTTGACCCCTCCATACTCTGCCCTGGCAAGTACCACTCCCTCTACACTCGGTTGGGCATAATACGAATGAACGAAATACAAGTATGCTCCGTCACCGAAGCCGTCAAGAATTGGGTGATCTNCGACATCATGTATAGTATTCCAGCCCATATGCGGAACCACAGTATCCGTAGGAAAGCGTTCTATCGTTCCGNCCAACACNCCAAGACAATCATGCTCCCCACCTTCATATGATTTCTCAAAAAGTGCCTGCATTCCCATNCATATACCCAAAAATGGCCTGCCAGAAGATATATATTCTAAAAGTGGTTCAGTGAGTCTCTTGGACCTCAAATTACGCATCGTATCNTCCGCAGCTCCAACTCCCGGAACTATGAGTGCNGTAGCAGCCAAGACGTCCTGCGGATCAGAAGTGATTTTCGGCTGTCCGCCAACACTTTCAACTGCTCGAACAACACTGAATAGATTGCCTGCTCCATAGTCAACTACTGTGACCTCATTCATGTATCACCACTTTATTCATACGGTTTATAGCTCGAACTCGAATAGTATTCGCGGTAACTATCAGTCATCTATCAGAGAGCAAGCCATTCATCATTAGATTATTCTAGTAGCTATGACTATTGATCGCTCCCCCGAAAAGGCTAAAAAGGATCACGAAGAGCTTCGCGGACAGATCGATCACCATGATCACCAATACTACGGACTGAACAGTCCTGAAATTGGGGANGGNCAATACGACGAGCTCATGAAACAGCTTCGAGTGCTTGAAGCAGATTTCCCGGAACTAATCGACGAAAATTCACCTACTCAAAGAGTGGCTGGTAAAGTTTCAGAATCATTTGAATCAGTCATCCATCAAGAACCCCTGCTCTCTCTCTCGAACGTGTTCAGCAAAGATGAATTAANGGCTTGGTTCACGAGAATTGTAAGAATCGATCCAGACTTGGAATTCCAGTGTGTAGCTGAACCCAAGATAGATGGTTTAGCTGTTTCACTTATCTATGAAAATGGTGTCTTCACCCGAGGAGCAACGCGGGGGAATGGTAGGGAAGGCGAGGACATAACAGCAAATCTCAGAACAATTCGNGCCCTTCCTCTTCGGCTGTATCCTACCTCAGACATACAAATTCCCGANCGCTTCGAAGTTCGAGGTGAAGTGTACATTGGGAAAAAACAATTCGCGACACTTAACAACGAGAGAAGAAANAATAACGAGCCACTGTATATCAATCCAAGAAACACTGCTGCTGGAACGCTTAGGAATCTCGATCCCAGGATAACTGCCGAGCGTGGCCTCCAGCTTTTCGTGTACCAGCTTGGATGGGTGCAGGGAGATCTTGGTCTTAATCAGCACATAGAAACCCTCCGGTGGATGGGAGAATTGGGTTTTCCAATCAATAGCTCGGCTCAGGTTTTCAACAACCTGGAGGACGTCGCCAGTTATTGTGGNGAATTAGAGCAATCCCGATCTAGCCTCGAATATGAAATTGACGGAGTAGTAATAAAAATAAANAGCCTTGCTGCTCAAAGACTACTTGGGGTGGCTGGCCGGGATCCACGCTGGGCGACGGCATGGAAATTCGCAGCAGAACAGGCCAGTACACATCTACAAAACATTGAAGTCTCAGTAGGAAGGACTGGAGTTCTAACCCCCTATGCNCAGCTGGAACCAGTGTTCGTAGGAGGAGCAAATATCTCAATGGCCACTCTTCACAACGCGGACCACATCGCTCTGCTCGATATTCGCGAAGGTGACACGGTTATTGTTCAACGTGCTGGAGAAGTCATTCCTCAGGTGCTTGGTCCCGTACTGTCGCTGCGACCGGACGATACTAGCCCGTTCGCCATGCCCAAACATTGTCCTGACTGTAACGGANAGGTAATTAAGAACGACTCGGAAGCTGCTCATTACTGCACAAATCCAAACTGTATTGCCAAACTAGCGCGCAGGATTGAACATTACACATCCAAGGTCGCTCTCGATATTGAGGGATTCGGTGAGGAGAGGGCAGCACTATTAGTCCGTAGTGGGTACATCAACGATATAAGTGATATATATAAACTACAGGAATATAAAAACGAAATTCTGGCGCTAAAAGACAAACTCGATACACTTCGGAAAAATGCGAGAAAAACCAATCTCAACAGTGAAAGGCGAGAATACTGGCTATCAAAACTCGAATCCTTCGACCCGTTGCCAGGTATCCGTGAGAAATGGTTTACTACGGTTCAGGACAGTTTGGAAGCTAGTAAATCTCTACCCTTGCATCGACTGATAGTTGGATTGGGTATCAGACATATTGGCGAGACCAATGCCAGACTCTTAACTAATGTATTTCCTTCGTTAGACATACTGGCTGAGGCTACTGAACAAGATATCGCGGAAATTAAAGGTTTGGGTGATGTGGCGGCTAAGAGTGTTAGTGACTGGTTTGACGATTTCGACAATCGCAAAATGTTAGACGAAATCGTCAAACAAGGAATCAATACCACTGAACCTGTGGAAGAGGTTACCGGCAGATTTGCCGGTCAAAGAGTCGTGGTCACTGGCACATTTCAGCAGTGGAAACGATCTGAATTGGAAAGGATCTTGCGTCTAGAAGGCGCGTCAGTAAGCGCTGCAGTATCCGCTTCCACAACTATTCTGTTCGCAGGCACAGGGGGCGGGAAAAAGCACGCCGAGGCTGTCAAATTTGGCACACCCATAATCGATGAGGATGGCCTCACACAGTTGCTTGTATGANCGATGGATTAGACTCAGGTTACTGCATTAAACCGAAACAACATCTGCAACACCGGAAACTAAATTAGCTGATGAGTACCGAGAAAAGTAACAAAGATTCCATTAAACGATATCGAGAGTATCTTTCAGAAGAAGTTGACGGAATATACATCTACACGCAGCTTGCCGAAATAGAAGATGACCGAGGTTTATCAGAGGTTTACTCGCATCTCGCTGAGTCGGAACAGCGTCATATAAACCTATGGCAAAAGGAATTGGAGAAATTACATGCGGATACAGCTCTCCCNCAGCCATCTANACGAGCAAGGTTGTTGATGTGGGTAGCACGAACCTTTGGTCCTGATCTTGTCCTCCCCGTGATTAAGGCATTTGAAGCAGATGCTGCAGACATGTATGTGGGAGACTCAGTAGCAGAGTCGGAAGCTCTNCCCGCCGACGAAGCTTCGCATGCNCGGATTTTTTCAGCTATTNCAAACACTGGCAATAGCGGTGCCTCGGGGAAAGTAATCACACGTCTCGAGCAGCGGCACATGACACTGGCAGGACGAGATACTCTGCGAGCTGGAGTACTAGGTTCTAGTGATGGACTCGTCTCAAATATGCTACTTGTNGCNGGATTCGCTGGAGCTAATCCAAATCAAGAGACCGTAGTACTTGCNGGACTNGCGGGACTCTTGGCTGGGTCAATTTCTATGGCTCTTGGNGAATGGATTTCAGTTACCACATCTAAAGAGGCCGCAGAAGCGCAAATAGCAATTGAAATGGAAGAAATAAGACTTGATCCTGAGTCAGAGAAACAGGAACTAGAACTAATTTACAGAGCCAGAGGAATGAACGAAGCTGACGCTCGATCACTTGTCGCTTCGATTTTTTCCACTCAAGAAGGAGCGAGAGATGCGATGGTACGCGAAGAGTTAGGAATATCTATTGACGATATTGGTTCGCCCTATAAAGCTGCACTCTCATCGTTTGCTTTGTTTTCAATTGGNGCAATAATTCCCATTATCCCGTTTTTCTTCGGTAATTCTAATTTACATATATTTGCCGGTGCATTGCTATGTGCTTTGGGACTCTTTGCGCTTGGAGCATTGGTTACATTCTTGACAGGAAAGAATGTAACCAAATCTGGCTTGAGACAGATGGTACTCGGTTTGGGAGTGGCTTCAGTAACGTTTATGATCGGCTGGTCAATAGACCAAATATTCCTCAACTAGGCAGCTGCACTCGGTGGCTGGCCATTTATATTAGAATGTCTTAATACGGAACCACCAGTACTGGAGCTTCATGCGGAATCCATTCTCTACAATGCTCAACTTAGTCCTTGGTCCGATATCTCATGATATCGGTATAGATTTAGGGACGGCAAACACGCTAGTTTCGATCCGCGGTAGAGGTATCGTTATAGATGAGCCTACTGTAGTAGCTATTGATAAAAATTCCTACAAAACTCTAGCAATTGGTGAAGAAGCGAAAAAAATGGTCGGTAGAACCCCGGCTTCGGTGGTCGCCGTGCGTCCATTACGAGACGGTGTCATCTCTGACGCTGAGACAACAAGGCGGATGCTTCAATACTTCATCAGGCAGGCACACACTCGATCTTGGTATATGCGACCTAGGCCTCGGGTAGTTATTGGGATTCCTTCAGCAGCAACAGAAGTAGAAAAACGTGCTGTCAGACAGGCAGCCTATGAATCAGGTGCCAGAGAGGCATTCACCATCGAAGAGCCGTTGGCAGCTGCTATCGGCTGTAATCTTCCCGTTACGGAGGCAGGTGGAACAATGTGCGTGGATATCGGTGGTGGAACGGCTGAGGCTGCGATCATTTCTTTAGGTGAGATGGTTGTCTCTTCATCAACAAATGCGGCTGGTGACGCGATGGATGAAGCAATAATTGCATACCTTAGAGAGCAGCATGGACTTATTGTGGGNGTTCGAAGTGCTGAAACTCTAAAAATAAATGCAGGCTCNGCAATCCCACTCCCAGAAGAATTCACAGAGGAGGTTCGAGGACGAGAAATCGCTTCTGGACTGCCAAGAAGTATCCCAATATCAACAAATGAACTGAGAGTAGCATTGTCACCGATCGTTACTGATATTGTCTCAATGGTCCAAACAACCTTGCAACAGGCGCCGCCACAACTAATTGCGGATTTGATGATCCAAGGGATCGCACTTGTAGGTGGAGGAGCTCAGCTAAGAGGTTTAGATCAGCGTCTTTCGGTAGGGACAAAGTTCGATGTGTTCGTCGCACAGGAACCGCTTAAAGCGGTTGCCGAAGGGTGTGCAATGGCTTTAGCAGAGGCGGACACACTAAAACTAATCTCGAGTCGAGATTCGTTGAGGAAACTTCCTGAATGAGATAAGTAGACGGGGCGCCTCATCGACAATGAGATTCACAAGTCCGACATGGTTCTCCAGCTTGATATTGGTGGCGATTATACTTGCAATCGCCAACTGGACCCCCATAGGAAGACTCGTTCACGACGTGGCAATGGAAACTTTTGCCCCTCTGGGAGGAAGTATCAGTCGGTTACACACCCCGACAAAAGATCCAGGAAACATGACCAGCGGAAATCTGACGGAGAGTCTAATANCCGTCAGTAAGGAAAACATGGATCTCAGAAAAAGATTACAACTGCAGTCAATTGTTGCAGCCTCGCCGGAAATAAATCGTCTAGTTGCAGCTCGGATTATTCTACGTGAGAGAATAAATTCAAAAGATGAAATAATTTTGGATGTGGGGTCAGATGCTGGAATAAGTATCGGCCAGCCAGTACTAAATTCAAACGGTACATTAGTAGGAATAACGACAAACACTACGGAAACTCTGAGCCGAGTGAGATTGATTTCTGATGTTCACACCAACATTGCCGTAAGAACAGCTACCTCTGATGTAGAAGCACTACTCACTACTGATGGAGATACTTTTTACCTTGACTACGTACCCGCAGAATCAGATATATATTCGGGAGAATTGATACTNACAAGCGGTCTGGGAGGTACGCTCCCGCATGGGCTACCAATTGGGCTCGTTGATCAACTAGAACGTTCGGAGAATAGTCTTTTAGCTTCAGTTACGATGATCACAGAGAATACAGTCCAGCCATCNGATANCCTTTTTGTAGTGATAGACTTCGTACCGTGGTCACAGAACAGCAATCGACCGTAAAGTTTCTCGTTACAGTCATAGGGCTCACAGCCTGTCTGACCTACCTGNATATAGTCCAATTCACCGTATTGGGGGGATTNCTGGATGCCNGCATNACCCCANTCTTGCCAGTNGTTGTGCTGTCGTTTTGGGGATATANCAGAAAGCTGTCNGAGATATGGCTCCCGCTCTTACTGTCCTCAGTGTTTTGGGGGGTGATAAGTTCAGAATCTGTAAGCCAGATCTTAATTATCCAGGTTGCCGTTCCAGCCATGTGCATAATTATGCAGCCACAGGAACATCACCCGGCGAGAAGACCTATATATAGTTCGATACTAACCGGATTAATCGCATTTTGCAGCGCAAGCTGGTTCCACTTGGCTCTAGGTTTGTCCAACTGGCAGTCCGGACTCTCGCTAATTAATCCGAGTTACTTATCAAGCGGAATGATAACCGCNCTGCTCTCTACCATCCTCGCCNGCCTGTATTTTATGCTTAGGACGGGCGATTCCATCACTCCGATGCGCTATCGTTGAATCAATGGCATATCAGTTTCGCACCTTTCTNGTTATATTCGGGCTCTTTATATTACTCACCCTCACGAGTCTCTTGATAGTGCAAAAAACTCTTATTACAAACTATGCAGCTGAATCGCAAGATATAACCTTAACTAGTGAAAACCAGCTAACTGAAGCTCTCCGAGGGAAAATATACGATCGCCACGGAGTAGAATTAGTTAGAAACGAAATAATATTTCAGCTGGAAATCATCCCTGGCTATATCCCCACTGTTCCAGCAGATACTGCAGCCTACTATCACAGACTTAGTGACCTCACTGACCTCCCATTGAATGACGTNCGATCTGCGCTGGAAACCAATATTGCTGAAGCAGATCCTTATCGGCCCGTGATTCTGCTACCCGACATCACGCTACAGCACGCTATTGAAATTCGCAGCTTGATGGGCGACGAGCGATCCGTAACTGTACCGTCCAGGTATCGAAGGATTTACACCGTAATTGATGAAGGGTTATCACACGTAGTTGGATATGTGGGAAGACGAGATTCGGTTGAGGAATCAACATCTAGAGTTGACTCATATCTCTCTAGATCTATCACTGGATTAAGTGGTGCGGAGTTANAGGCTGATTGGTTACTCCGTGGACAATCAGGTGTACAAACGTNTCAGCAGGATCTTGCCGGACGCAAATATTCGATCCGAGAGACCACTCCTGCCGTCAGAGGCGAGGATGTGTTTCTCACTATCGATCTCGACTTACAAACACACGCAATGGATGCACTTAAGAAATATATTGATCTAGGCATCGCAGATGCTCGAGAAGATAGAGAGGGCCGTGGTGAATATCAAAAAGAAGGAGCGTTCGTTGTTTTGAACGTTGACAACGGCGAAATACTTGCCATGGGAAGCCTGCCGGAATACGACCCTAATCTACTAGCCCGTGGTGACAATTACATGGCGATTGACGCCTTATTCNCCGACCCCACAANGCCTCTGATTAGTAGAGCGATTACNAGCCTTGAGCCTCCTGGGTCCACTTTCAAACCNCTTGTAGCCCTCGCTGCTCTTGAAGAAGGATTCGCCACTGCTGATACGCAAATTTATAGCACTGGAGAACTTCCTATTCCCAATACTTATGATTTGCAAGGACAACCAGTGATTTTCAAGGATTGGTTTCCACACGGCGAACTTACTATGAGTCGAGCTCTCGTCAGGTCATCGGACATATATTTCTACGTGTTAGCTGGCGGGTGGCCACCAGCGAGTGAACCTTTGGGCGATGATGTACGAGCCTTAGGACCGGAACTTATCGAAGCTTGGGCCCGGAAATTTGGCTTCGGACGAACCTCAGGGCTCCAAGACAGAAACGAATCGCAAGGATTTGTGCCATCAGTTGAGTGGAAAGAAGAACAAATTGGAGAGAGTTGGACTCTCGGAGATACCTACCAATTCGGCATAGGCCAGGGCNACCTGTTGGCGACTCCACTTCAACTTGCCGTTTACACAGCCGCACTTGCCAATGGAGGAACAATCATAACCCCGTCAGTGATACTTGATGAGGAACGAGGAACTTCAGATATAAGCCTAGGACTTAATTCCACCAATCTCGAATTTATACAAAATGCTATGGTCAGAACAGCGGGCGACGCGGACGGTACTGCC
>PBOW01000070.1 GCA_002725365.1 Chloroflexota bacterium
CCAAATCACCTTAATCGAGGACAAGATATTACTGGAATGGGTTCCCACTCGGATGAATACCCCGTCCGCCACCGCACCGGCCATCTTGAGCGTTCGAGGACCGCCAGCGGCAAGCCAAACAGGAACAGGCTGTGCAAAAGGCAACTTGGCAGGCCTGTCAGCACCCAATTCCACATGATTCCCGTCAAGAAAGCTTTTCGTCAATTCGATGGCTTCACGTAGCTGTTTCACCCGCGCCGGTTCAAGACCGGCCAACCTGACTGCAGTATCACCGGCTCCATATGTAAGCACCGTTCTTCCTTCTGCAAGTTCCGCAATTGTAGAGATACTTGATGCTGTCACCGAAGGATGTCTCGTGATTGGATTTGTTAGGAGTGGCCCAATTGTAATGGTTTTAGATGCCTCTGCCGCCGCGGCAAGGAGTACATAGGTATCTCTTCTTCTGAGTTGTGAATCCGGAAGCCACGCGGCATCCCAGCCACACGACTCAGCTCTTGCGACATCCTCTGCATAAGCGGCCACACTACTAGCGTCGTTTCTATTCAGACCAAATTTGGGAACCCGCATAAAATCAATTCATCTCCCTGCATTAAGGTCGGTCAGAATCTTCATCGTCTCCGCTAGAGTGTCCAGCCGTTCCCCAATACTGTCTCCATAGGGACCAACACGAAAGGTGTTAACACCTGCATCTTTGTATGCTTTCAATTTTTCTGCTATATCAGCTGAAGTTCCGATAACTGATGAATTGATAACCATCTCAGTTGGCACTTCTCGTCTGGCAGCATCGCGCTCTCCGTCTATCCATAGTCTCTGAATTTTTGTCACCTCGTCAGCCCAGCCCTGGCGCCGATATGCATCAGCATAAAAGTTTTGGGTCCTCGAACCCATAGCACCAATCTGAAAAGCCATTGAAGGTTTGAGCTCTTCAGCGGCCTGCTCGATATCATCGGTGAATCTCACCGTCCCTCCAACTGCTATATCAATATCACTGATTGATCTTCCAGCGCTCTCCGCGCCGTCACGTATAGGTTTCAAGAATGTTTCAGCCGCTTCAGGTAAAAAAGACGTGCCGAGCCAGCCATCAGCGTACGCTCCAGTCATAAACAAGTTTTTGGGACCAAGTGAAGCCACATAAATAGGTAGATTTGGGCATACAGGAGCACCGGATCTTAAAGCTTTCCCTAGGCCAGTACCCCCGCGTTCGACGGACAGTGGTAGCTCCCAAAATTCTCCCTCATACGCAAGTTTTTCACCGTTGAATATCCGCCTGCAGACCTCAATTATTTCCTTGGTATGAGAAACAGGTCTCTTGAATCGGATACCGTGCCAACCTTCGATTACTTGGGGACCACTCGTTCCAAGCCCCAGTAAAAATCGACCTCCAGACATCGAATCCAATGTCATAGCGGTCATTGCAACGAGAGACGGAGTCCTCGTACCAACCTGAAAGATTCCGGAACCGAATTTCAGAGTCGAAGTTTTTGCTATAAGGTACGCCAAAGGAGTAGCCGCATCATGGGCCCAGGCTTCCGCACTCCATAGTGAATCAACGCCTAGTTTTTCTGCACCCACAGCATATTCTGTGGCTTCTTCCCAATCTTCAATCGCATAGCGGTTCAAACCAACGGATGCCTTCATATGTCTCCCCTCAAAGTATTAATCGGACGCGATATCCATCCATGGTAAATCAAACCCAACACCATGTGTCTTAAGCATTAAGTGACACCCGCGAACTTAAAGGTAACGCCGCCTCATCAAACTTGGCCTAGTATTAGCTGATGTCTCGAATCTACCAAAACTAAATGGAGTGTTTCTTGAGAACTATCGTCGATAAAGCACCATTCCACTACGGATGGGTCATTGTAGTCCTCGGCATTTTTGGGAACATGGTTGGTGCCGGCACTACCTTTTGGACTATGGCGGTATATATACCACTGATCGCTGACGAATTTCAAAGTACGAGGACTGCAGTAGTAGCTGCATTCACCGTTGGGCAGATAACGTTCGCAGCCATGGCACCATTGATTGGTTCGTACTTTGACAGAAAGGGTGTCCGACGCTCGATCTTTGTTGGAAGTATATTGGCGGCATCTGCATTTTTATTCACTGCGCAGGCTGACACGGTATTCCAAGTTTTTTTAGGATGGACATTACTCTCAGCCACCCGGAGTCTACTAATGGACCTGCCTTTTAACTGGCTCATAACAAGATGGTTCAACGGCAGAAAACAACAGGCTGCGCTAGGTGTAGTAACTGTTGGATTTGGGTTCGGCGGAGCCATCCTACTACCTGTTCTAAATGAAGTGGCTTCATCCTACTCTTGGCGCGCCTCGATGTTCGTTAGTGCACTTCTTCTTCTGCTGTTTCATGGATTCTTAATTCCGATGTTTATACGAAATACGCCGCAACAACTTGGTGTGGCTCAGAATAGCTCTGCGCTCGAAACTGCATCACAATACAATTCAGAGAATCTGACCGGGATGACAGTCCAATCTGCGATTCGTACGCCCGCATTTTGGATTGCAGCCACCGGCCTATTTTTATTTTATGGGGGACAGACGCTTTCCTCTTTAATAATTGACTTTTTCTCCAATGCAGGGCTCACATTTGGTGCGTTTGCAATCGCACTCACCGCCTGGATTAGAACTGGGCTTCGAATTCCACTGGGTTTAACCATGACGAGGCTTGATCGCGTATACCTTTTGGCCGCATTGGTTTGTCTTTCCCAAGGCATGGGAGTATTTGCACTATTATTTGCCCCTACAGGAGTGCCACTGATTATTTGGATACTTTTGTGGGGCGTTGGAGGCGCATTTGCCCCAATGGTGGGACCTTTGGTAACCACTAAGTTGTTTGGTGTTAGGCATTACGGAGCGGTATCTGGAGCAATACAGGCAATCGGTTTCTCGGGACAGATAATTGCACCCATCTTAGGAGCTCTGTTATTTGATATCCGAGGAGATTACCAACTGAGCTTTTTAATCTATTGCATCTCTTTCTGCCTCGGCGCGCTTTTATTTTCGATCCTTAAGACTCCCGATACACCAAGCGGGCAAAGTACCGAAAGTTAACCTATAGCCATTCGTCTGACTAAGAAGCATGCTAATCTTCCTCTCTAGAAATATTTACTCTGGAGATTAGGAAATCATCATGGGAAGTTTTGAAATCGTAGTGATCCCTGGCGATGGGATAGGTCCTGAAGTTACGACCCAAGGCGTACGAATCCTCGAAACAATCTCCGAAAAATTTGGACATGAGTTCTCTCTGGACGAACATCCAGCTGGAGGCGGACTTATTGATGCGGAAGGGGTCGCAATAAGAGACGAAACTCTTGATCGAGCTGCTAAAGCTGATGCGGTTCTCTTTGGAGCGGTTGGTCTCCCAAAGTTCGATAATGATGCGAACGCCACAGTTCGACCGGAAGATGCAATTCTNGGCCTCAGGAAGACCCTAAANCTCTGGGCAAATATACGACCNGTAAAAGCCATTGCCTCTCTGACTGGGGCTTCCCCACTCAAGGCAGAATTAGTGGACGGAGTCGATATGGTNGTNATTCGAGAGTTGACGGGGGGACTATATTTCGGTGAACCACGTGAAAGAAGNGTCAATAGTGACGGTCTTCGTGAAGGNGTAAATACCATGTATTATCGAGAAGATGAAGTGGCGCGAATAGCTCATCTCGGATTCCAAATCGCTAGNGGACGCAACAAGAAACTTACAAGTGTCGACAAAGCGAACGTGCTTCACGTTTCTAGGCTTTGGAGNGANATTGTTGACGAAGTCAAGACNGAGTATCCAGACGTTAGCCTCGAGCATGTCATCGTAGATGCNATGACAATGCATCTACTGCAACGNCCNAGAGACTTCGACGTAATCATCAGTAGCAACATGTTNGGNGATATTCTNACNGANGAGGCATCCGTNCTGCCGGGTTCAATGGGATTGCTTCCATCAGCCTCACTTTCCGACACATCAGATACAGGGGTAGGATTAGGGCTCTATGAACCTATCCACGGTACCGCCCCAGACATCACGGGACAGGGCATCGCCAACCCTTTGGCGATGATACTNTCAGTCGCCCTCCTACTCAGACATTCTTGTGGATTAGATGAAGAAGCTACCGCGATTGAAGCGGCAGTGCAGGCGACGATCAATGATGGCCACAGAACCATNGACCTTCTGGAAAACAAGAACGATTCGTANCTATCTACCGAATTGATGACCGACGAAGTAATGTCTCGGCTACTCCAAAACTGACTTCTCGTGNATATTGCTTGATTCAGGACCGNAACTCTATGATCAANCGATAAGGATCAGCAGNAAATATCATGAANAGTACTCNACCAAATAATCCAGAAATACTGATATATGACACCACCCTNCGAGATGGACTTGGTATGGAGGGGCTTTCGCTCTCTTTACAAGACAAGCTCGAGATCACAAAAAAATTAGATCTTTTAGGNGTTCATTATATTGANGGTGGGTATCCCGGTTCTAATCCAAAGGACGCAGAATTTTTTCAACTTGCCAGAGATCTCACCNTACTCAATGCAAAGCTAGTGGCATTTGGTTCGACACGGAAGCCTGGAGGAAATGCGTCCAGTGATCCTGCCATTCGAGCGGTCCTTGATGCGGGTACAGAGGTAATCACTTTAGTTGGCAAGGCTTCATCGAAACAGGTAACTGAGGTCTTACAGACGACCGAAGAAGAAAATTTGTTAATGATCAGGGATTCTTTTTCTGAATGTACTGGGCTTGGAAAAGAAGCAATATTTGATGCTGAACATTTTTTCGACGGATACGTTGAAGATCCCGACTACAGTCTTAAGACACTCTTGGCGGCAATTAGAGGAGGAGNCTCAACAGTAGCCTTGTGNGACACCAACGGCGGTAATATGCCGTGGATGATATGGGAAACNGTTGGAGAAGTCGTCAAATTTCTAGAAGANACAGATAATTCTGGGGTTCGAGTCGGAATCCATACACATAACGATACTGATAACGCCGTAGCGAACACNNTGATTGCNGTACGTGCTGGTGCATCACAAGTTCAGGCCGCCCTAAACGGATGGGGGGAAAGAACTGGTAACGCAAATATCGTCTCAGTCATTGCAAATCTCAAACTCAAGCTGGGATTCGATGTAATTTCTGATGAACAACTCACTCGCCTCACTGAAACAGCCGGNATNGCNCAAGAGTTGGCAAACTTACAAATGAATCCGCAACAACCATATGTNGGTAGCGGAGCATTTGCCCATAAGGCAGGTCTACATGTGGCGGCTATTGTGAGATCNCCTGGCTCTTATACCCATGTTGATCCAAGGAGCGTCGGTAATATCGAGCGAGTATTGGTGTCCGAATTATCGGGTCGAAGAAATATCGCCCAAAAGTTGAAAGAACAGGGAAGTTCACTCGAACTATCAGAAGCTCAGGCAGAGAAAGTTCTGTCACGAATCAAAGCACGGGAAGCAGAGGGTTCAGTATTTGAATCAGCTGAAGCGTCTTTTGAGATGGTTGCCAGGCGCACACTTGATAATTACCGACCGGCGTTTACGTTGGAAGATTTCGTTATCGTTGAACGACGTCGCCCAGATGCAGGAGAAATTGTAGGTGCAAAACCGGATTCAAAAGCCGGTACTGAAAGTTCTGGGAACAAGCAACCTGCAGCTCTTACCTACAATGACATGCAGGCCGAAGCAATGATTAAAATACGCGTTGGTGACCAACTAACGCAGGTTGCGGCCGACGGTAATGGACCAGTGGCTGCCATGGATGCAGCGGTCCGCAAAGCATTAACCGAAAATTATCCGGAAATTGGGGATACCTATTTAACCGACTACAAAGTCCGAATAATCGACTCCAGCTCTGGGGCCGATGCTGCTGTCAGAGTGCTAGTTGAGTCCAGTGATGGACGAACCAGATGGCGTACAGTTGGTGCTTCAACCGACATAATCGAGGCATCTTGGTTAGCACTCCAGGACGCCTACGAATACTGGATTATTCACAACCAAGAGTAGACTATTGACCAGAAAACTAGTTTTCTACAGTCGCAGCTTCCCGTGAGAAGGCTGACGGCGACGTTGCTTACCAGCTGCCAACTGCTCTTCTTTCTCGATATCGGCCGGGTCACAGCGCTCCTGCTCATGCACGTAACCACAGGCCACACACGAGCCGAAGAGACCGTACCAGTCCTCTTCTATAATCATCATTCCCTGACAACGGGGACACCGCTTGGGCGGTGTACTTACAATTGGCATGACAACATACCTCCGGATAACAAAACGCCCCAGTAATACTGGAGTTAACGCTGATCCGGGCGCCGCCGAGGTTAGCTGTCGGGTTCGGGCCGATCAGAAAAAGCCCGTCTCAACCCTGAGATTGAGATTCACCCCTCATTTGGTTCCCCCGGTTCCCTAAGGAAATTAGGCGGCCACACAAGTCGTGACAGCCCAACTCTACGCAAAATTACTAATCATGTCAAGATGCCACGACCACAGACAACTAAAATATGTATGTAGCGAATCTCCAAGAAAATCTGATCTATGACTGCAAATTCAATCATCGTCGAAACTGTCCGCGCTATTGAAGGACTCGAAGTACCATATGATGCCGCACTGAATTCTGCGAAACAAAGGCAAGCTCAACTCACTAAGCCAGTTGGATCATTGGGTAAGCTCGAGCTCCTTGCGCTGCGTGTTGTAGGGATCACCGGCAATATGTCACCAGTTCTAAAAAATAAAATCATATATATAGCTGCGGGAGAGCATGGGGTAACAGACGAAAATATATCAGCCTATCCTCAAACGGTAACGCCACAGATGGTGTCGAATTTCTTGAGCGGTGGCGCAGCCATAAACGTTCTCGCTAACCAACTAGGAATCGGGGTTTTAGTCGTAAACGCAGGGGTATATGGTGATTTTGCCCCGCACCACATGCTAATTGATTTAGGGATACCTACAAGAACGGCAAACATAAGGACAGGACCGGCTATGACCAACGATGTCGCGGCCGAAATCGTAAGTAAAGGGATCGAACTCATATCTTCTCGGCACCTTGACGAACATATAGATATCGTCGGCCTAGGTGAGATGGGAATAGGCAACAGCACATCCGCGAGCGCAATAATATCTGCGAATTCGAAGCTGGATCCGATGTATACAACGGGAATAGGAACAGGACTTGATGAAGCGGGACATCAGCGAAAGATACAGGTGATTCGCGATGCACTAGAGATAAATCAGACGGTATTGAACAAAATTTACACCGACCCTATCGAAAAATCAATTTCCTACCTAGCCGCAGTCGGTGGACATGAAATTGCGGCTCTAACAGGTATCGCCCTCGGTGCTGCTGCTAATCGAATTCCAATCGTAGCGGACGGACTAATCTCCACGGCCGCAATTCTATTGGCTCAGATAGCGCAGCCAAAATTAGCTAACTTCGTTATTCCTAGCCATTCTTCGACCGAACCGGGGCATTCGATCGCCCTCGATAGTATGCAGCTAGATCACCCGCTATTGGATCTAGAAATGAGACTTGGTGAAGGTACTGGCGCTGCGCTTGCAATAGGATTCTGTGATCTAGCTTGTCATTTACTGAATGACATGTCTACATTTGATGAGGCAGAAGTGGATCAATCCAATCAAAGTAAGTAAAAATGATTCGTGCTTGTTGACAATTCAGACAAGGATTTGAGATATGGCCCCCAAAGATCTTTTAGTACAAATAAAGACAGCAATTGGATTTCTAACCGTGCTTCGAATTCCCAGTGTTGGAGTTCAGCCAGATGATGTGTTTGCAAAATCAACTGTTTGGTTCCCGATTATAGGACTCCTCATAGGTGCGATAGCGTACGCTACAGGTAGCTTGGCCACCGCTCTTTTCAGCCACAATATAGGGGCAATCACTATAGTGACTTTTTTATCGGCCGTATCTGGCGGTTTGCATCTTGATGGCCTGGCAGATACCGCTGATGGGATGGCAACCCCAGGTGATAAAGCCGATAAATTGGGAGTGATGAGCGCCGGGAACACGGGACCGGCAGGTAGCGCAACTCTAATAATGGTGCTCCTGTTGCAATGGGCAGTTATAGCAGAAATCCTGCAAATCGAAAGTAATATCATGAGATTCATGGCTATCACAGGATCTGTTCTTATATCTCGCTGGACAGCCATCCCTATGTCTGCTTTCTTTCGGCCAGCCCGCCTAAGTGGATTGGGAAAGTCGATGCAGTTAAAGCCTAAAGCCCCTACTACCACAATCGGACTGAGCATTGGGCTCGTATTGATCAGTCTTTTGGTGGGATGGAGTGGGATTGTGTTCCTAGTTGTTGGATTACTTTCAAGTACTTTTGTATGTCAATTAGCGGCACGACAAATAGGCGGGATTACAGGTGATGTTCTAGGCGCCAGCATCGAGATTTCACTAACCGTTACGCTTTTACTATTCCTATTCGTCAGTATGCAAACAGACTTTATACCGTCACCATTATGGGGCTGAAATGTCAATTGAACACGCAAGTAGCCTCACTCTCATTACTGGAGGAGCACGGAGTGGGAAATCTACTTTGGCTCTCAATTTGGCTGAAGAGTTGATTTCCAGTGGCTTCGACAACCCTCTTTTTATAGCCACGCTTCAACCCGAAGATCCTGAAATGGATTACCGGGTAGAACGACATAAAAAACAACGGAGTCAAAGCTGGCAAACAATTGAAGAATCGATCCACTTGCCTGAACTTTTAGAAACTACGATCGGAAATCCAATAATTATTGACTGCATCTCCATATGGGTGACAAATTTGATCTTCAGTACCATAGATCTCGATATCGAGTCGATCGAAATATTAGATCAGGAGTCGATGGATAGATGCGAAACATTGGTTGCCAGTCAGACTGAGCGACTTATTGATGCAGCAAGGGAAAGCAAAGCTCACGTGTTTTATGTAACAAACGAGGTCGGATTTGGGATAGTGCCATCCACTCCAATCGGTCGGTTATTCAGGGATATACTAGGACACACTAACCAAACCATCGCCCAAGCAGCTGACCGAACATTTTTAACAATTGCTGGAAAGACCCTCGAACTCTAAATTAACAGTGTTCCAACTCGCATCCTTTTCCCACTATTTGCCCTCAAAATTTGGTTTGCGCTTCTCACGAAATGCAGCCGGTCCCTCTCGAGAATCAGTAGTAGATTGAACAATCGCCATAGCAGCCTGTGCCTGCTCAAGACCTTCCGCGAATGATTGGTCAAGTCCTCTATAAACTAGCCGCTTTGCCAACTGCATCGCGATCGGTGGTCCCTCTGCCAACTTGGTTGCATACGAACGGGCTTCCGCCATCAAATCATCATGCGGGAATACTTGGTTGACATATCCAATGTCGAGAGCGGTGGCAGCATCGAAGAGATCGCCACTCCATATGAGCTCTAACGCCTTTTGTAGGCCAACGATTCTTGGCAATAACCATGCGCCGCCGTCTCCTGGAATCAGACCAACGTTGACGTACGACATCCCGAATCTTGCGGTATCCGAAGCTAGCCGAATGTCTGCCATGGAAGCCATATCCATGCCGGCGCCCACGGCCGCCCCGTTGAGAACTGCGATATAAGGTTTGTCGCAGTATTGAAGAGCCTGTGCTACTCGATGCACTGAGTATCTGAGCGAATTTCGACGTTCGCCAGCATTCTTCTCTGCCATAAGTACGCGGTCATCACTGCTCGCCTCGGCTTTAAGATCAGCTCCGGCACAAAAAGCTCTCCCCGCCCCTGTAACAAGAAGCACCCGTACTTCATCGTCCTCAGTCGCCTGCTTAATCGCATCAGCCCACTCAGCCAATAATTCCGTACTAAAGGAATTCATTCTCTCTGGCCGGTTTAGCGTAATAGTCGCAATGCGGTCTGAAACTTCATACGTTACAGCGGTGTATTCCATGTGTCCTCCTGAGTCTCTTCAAGTTACAAGCCAACTATCGGGGCGAAAGTATACTTTATGCCCTGGGTCGCTGACATAGTATATATCTTGTGAGCTTACTAATGAGATCAAAGAGAAAACTGAATGAATCCTATTCC
The DNA here is from genome assembly GCA_002725365.1 of Chloroflexota bacterium. Classification (GTDB taxonomy): domain Bacteria; phylum Chloroflexota; class Dehalococcoidia; order UBA2979; family UBA2979; genus UBA2979. Next base: position 10,069 of record PBOW01000070.1, read on the forward strand.
TGTTAAAGCTAAGTTGATTATTATGTCAGCGCTGTTCCTGACAATAGTCCTGGCGTGTACGGAAACTGATCTTCCAAGACCAAAACGAGTATCGTCTGACCCTGAATCCACCATCGAGCCTACACCAACACCCAAAGTAATTTCTCGCCCCTCTCCGTTAAGAATATTCAGTACGACAACAGAATCAAACATCATCCCCAGGGGCATCAACGAACAACTCAGTAAAACGATAGTTCATATCGTCGCAGCAAAACTCGCCACTCAGGGTTCTCCGACTGATCTGAGAATCGATAATACCCCGATGGAAATAGTCGATTCCACCACTGGCGTACTGATCGACAATGACAATAATCTAATACTCTGCGACTTTGCATCAGTGAATCTCTTTGACCGTTCGGCGAACAAGCGCTACGACGGTTTATATGTAATTACCAACCGAAACCCCTCGGAACCTGAAGTTGAATATCAAGCAGTTCTACTTACGGCAAATATCGAAAAAGACTTGGCAATTCTCAAATTCGCGAGTTCAGAAGATGAATCACTGCCAGTTCTCCCTCAAGTAGACATTTCAGCAATAGCACCCCGACAGGCTAATCACAGAATTAGGATTTTTGGATTCGCAGGGGCACCCTTAGAACCCTCCATCCATATCGAGATCTCAATGGTGGATCTGTTGAATAAAAATCTTGAGTCCATCAGTCTATTAGACCCCATATCGGACTCAGGAGAGGATAAATTCGCCGAATTCATCAAGCTCTCCAAGGTGCCTGGACCACTCAGGAGCGGAATATTGTTCTCAGATCGAGGAACATTCATCGGCATTCTTACTGCAACGGATCAATACCACGGGTCAACCCCGATAGTCGGCAAAACCATAGATACGATCACAAGAGCGTTCGCAGGTACAGAAGCCCTAACGGGCTTGAATGAACCGTACAGAAAGCACTTTTCGGCGGACACAGATACAGAGCAAACTGATCCATTTGTGTCTATTCCAATCTTCAGTTCGATCCATAAAATAAATCCCGCGGGTCGGCAATTAGCCGGTATCGATAAACATTTCATTACTGCAGAAGAAATTCATTATGAGTATCTAGTCTCTAGGCTAAATCAACCTGTCGAGGTAACTGAGGTATGGCTCTACGAAGGGCAGCCAGTTGAACGGCTCTCACAGTCACTGTTAGTTCAGCCTGATGCCGACATTTGGCATGGAGGCACTCTCGTAGCCGCCCGAGTGATAGATGCGCTCGATCTACCGACGGCAGAAGTGAGAGCTAACCGATCAGTAGTACTTCCGGAAGGAATCTGGCAATTAAGAATCTCCGTGGACGGAATACAGACAGCAGCGGGCTCATTCACAATCTCTAGTCAAATATTAGACAAGTCTGAAACAATCGAGAAAGGCGATTCATCTGCAAAAGACTCGCCTACCCTTGACAGATTCAGATGGGGCACAGAGGTCGACAGTGAAGGAACGGTGATCGATGCTCTTAGTGCTGACAGTGACAAAATTCTCCTCGGCTTCAATTACAATGGATTCGAGAATGGCCAGGTATTCGGATGGCGTGTCTACTATGGCCCGGAACTAGTCTATTCTTCACAGGAAATTCCTTGGGTATTCGGCGAAGCTGGGGTATTTTGGATAGGCTACATTCCCGAGCAGCCGATTTGGGCCGGTTGGTGGGAATTTGAAATTTACGTAAATGGTGAAATAATTACTCAAACTGGCAGAACAGTGCAAGTTCCTGAATAACAGGATACCGATTGACAGAGTTGTGGTAAGTAATTTCCGTAAGCTTGGGAGTATAAACAATGTCAACTGACGACACTAACAAACATTCGATCGCTCTTGTCGGTGGTACCGGTCCAGAGGGGAAAGGCCTTGCTACACGATTTTCAATTGCTGGGCATACTGTGACAATAGGAAGTCGTGATCCTGCCAGAGGTGTGGAGATAGCTGAAGAACTAAATTCTAAACTGGAAATATTGGGACAAAGCTTCGTTCCGGTTCAAGGTGATTCGAATGAGCATGCCGTAACTAACTCAGCGATCGTTATTGTCACCGTTCCTTACAGTGGACATCGAGCCACACTAGAAAGTCTGTCACATCTGCTGGACGGGAAAATTGTGATCGATACTGTCGTTCCGGTATATTTTGAGAAGGGGCCTCGACCGGTGGAGGTGTCCGAGGGTTCGGCCACTGAAGAGGCGGCGGCAATACTACAGAATTCTAATGTGATAGGGGCATTCCACAATCTCTCGGCAGAGGTTTTGATGGAACCTGCCTTGTCACTGGACTCGGACGTACTTGTCACAGGCGGAGGTGACGCCAAACAGGTGGCGATAGAATTAGTTAGGGATATTAATGGGGCAAGACCAGTAGATGCTGGGCCTCTCCGATATTCGCGTTTCGTAGAAGGAATCACCATATTGCTAATCGGTATTAATTCGCGGTATAAATCTCATTCGGGAATAGTGATCTCAGGATTGGAATAACAGTATGGCTAGTAAAAGTATTAATACTCAGGACTTGTCCGCACCTGCGGGACCACTGAATGCGGACGAGGTGAGGATAATTGCAATTCGCCAGATTCCGATGGTTGAGGAAGGGGATGACATTACCCAACTCATATTGGAAGCCATAAAGAATCAGAATGAACAACTGCAAGACGGTGACGTACTAGTCATAACTCAGAGGATTTTTTCCAAAGCACAGGGTAGAGTGATTCCTTTGGATTCATACCATCCAAGTACTTTCGCACAGGAATATGCCCTGAAAACTGAGAAAGATCCGCGTCTGGTGGAGGCAGTATTGCAAGAGTCAACTCGAGTAATCCGCCAGGTCGGCGGTGTACTTATTACTGAAACTAAACACGGGTTCAAATGTGCGAACGCGGGTGTAGACGGCTCAAATGTAGGAGGTGACGACCTCATTTCCTTATTACCAGAAAATCCGGATCAAGACTGTGCCGACGTGCGACAAGAAATCCTCTTATCCAACAAGATAGATATTGCTGTCATCATGACGGATACATTTGGTCGGCCATGGAGACATGGTCAAACAAATGTTGCGATTGGAGTCTCCGGGATGGCGGCTATCAGAGATTATGTTGGCGCTGACGACTTGGACGGTAAAGAATTAAGAGTGACCTCAATATGTGTTGCTGATGAAATCGCAGGTGCTGCGGAACTCGTAATGGGAAAACTTGATGCAGTTCCCGCGACAATCATTCGGGGTTACCCCTATGACCGAGTCGCAGGAACAGCAGCCGAGATAGTACGCGAGACCCCACTGGATCTGTTTCCATAGGTAATAATTTAATGAAACATGACAATCCTTTGGTCGTCGAAATATCCCAAATAATCAAAGATGCTCTTGTAGACGCAGCTGATTCCCGGTTCCCAGTGTGGCTCCCTCTCCCTGGACTTATTATTAGTCTGGCGACGTCCTTCTACCTCTACCTTGCTCAGGGCAATGAAGTTACTGTCGGAATTATGAGTTATATCATCTGGCCAGGAGTTCC
>PBOW01000071.1 GCA_002725365.1 Chloroflexota bacterium
TTTGTATTCGATGGCTTTGAGACCGGTTAGGAGAACAAATAAAGCCAAAAGAGCTATTAAGGGGAAAGATGATTCAAAGAAACTTATCAGTAATAGGGAGATAGCTATTCCAAAGAGTGGCCAGATAAGTTTCATGATCACGAGATGGTCATCTCTCTATGCTGACATATTTGTCACCTGAACTAGCTGATTGGACACACATGTCTAGAAATAATTGATGCATACGCACATCTTTGCCTAATTCTGGATGGAAGGATGTTGCGAGCATATTTTCTTGTTTAGCAGCTACTATTGGACCTTGTTCTAGCCTAGCCAAAACTTGGGTGTCCTGACCTACATCCTCAATTATTGGGGCGCGGATAAAGATTGCATTTAGCGGGTCTCCGTTAATGCCCTCTACGTGCAGTTGCTTTTCGAACGAATAAATTTGAGATCCGAAGGCATTTCGAGTGACTCTGATATCCATAAGTTGTAGAGATGGACGGTCAAGATTTGTTACCTCTTTTGCTAGCAATATAGCTCCTGCACAGGTTCCCCACACTGGTAAGCCGGCAATTATTTTTTCTCTAATAGGATCTATTAATTTATAGGCAATGAGTAGCCTTGCGATCGCTGTACTCTCTCCGCCTGGAATGATCAGTCCGTCGATATCTGTGAGATCAGATTCACGCCTGACATTGGTTATTTGCGCATCAAGAATCGTAAGAATTTCTGCATGCTCGGCTACGTCTCCCTGCAAAGCAAGTATCCCAATTTTAAGCGACACTGTTTGTTACGAACCTCGTCCGGCCATGAGCTCATCAGGAAGTAACTGCGCCACTGACAACCCTCTCATAGCAGTTTGCGGTACTTCAGCTGAGACTTCAGCAAGAATTTTAGGATCATCAAAATATGTGACTGCCTTGACTATGGCTGTCGCCATAGCCTTTTGTTGTGCCAGTCTTTTGTTGTCATCATCTATGTCCGCGGCAGACTTAAAGATTCCGGACCCGACGAACACTCCCTCAGCTCCTAATTGCATCATCAGCGCTGCATCTGCAGGGCTAGCCACTCCTCCCGCGGAGAAATTAACGACCGGGAGAGAGCCTGTTTCTGCAGCGCCGCGTAAGAGTTCGATAGGCACTTGTAAATCCCTTGCCTCAGTATAGAGTTCATCATTCCGCATCGAAGTCAATTTTCTTATTTGTCCGTCTATAGTCCGAAGATGTCGAACGGCTTCGACAATATCACCGGTACCTGCTTCCCCCTTGGTGCGGATCATTGCGGCACCCTCGCTAATTCGTCTCAGAGCTTCACCTAGATTTCTCGCACCGCAGACGAAAGGAACGGAAAAGTTGGTTTTATCTATGTGGTTTTGTTCATCAGCTACAGTAAGAACTTCCGATTCATCAATATAATCAACCCCTAGAGCCTCCAATATCTGAGCTTCCACAAAGTGCCCAATTCGGGCTTTTGCCATCACAGGTATCGAAACACTCGATTGAATTTCTTGAATCAGCGTCACATGACTCATTCGAGCGACACCACCATCTCTCCTGATGTCAGAAGGAACTCGTTCGAGGGCCATAACGGCTACCGCTCCAGCCTCCTGAGCGACTATAGCTTGTTCAGCGGTGACTACATCCATAATCACCCCACCTTTGAGCATCTGGGCCAAGCCGGATTTCACGGTCCAGCTGCCAACTTGAGGATTACTGTCACTCTTATCTTGTGTAGATCCGTTGTTAGTCATTGCGTTCTCCCACTGAATGTTAAATCTAATTGTATCCTGTAGAGAGTAAATGTCCTTATAGTTTTATAATGACTTCTCCTCTACCCGAACGACGATCGCTAGATCATCATGACTTTACTGAAGAATATCCGAACGGGATTCTATTCGGATTAGTTTCTGATACTCATATACCTGAGGCAAGGTTCGATGTTTTTGACCAAGCATACGATGCCTTTAAGGAAGTAGACTTTATCTTACATGCGGGCGATATGCATGATATTGCGGTTTTGGACTATTTTGAGGAGAGGTGTGGAAAGCCGGTTCTCGGGGTTTGTGGAAATGGTGATGATGGTTCCAGTGGGAGAGAAGTGGCTCCCGACGATCCACGACTACCGTACAACCAGCATATAACTGTTGCAGGAAAGAAAATCGGGATGACTCATGACTTTCCGGATCGCCCGTACGCCCATCTGTCTTCGATTGAGGAAAGGATGGACAGGCATTTTGGTGGTCCTGTAGATATTGTGATCGCTGGAGATACACACGTGCCAGTGGTAGTGGAATGGGACGAGGTATTAATTATCAATTCGGGTTCACCTACTTTTCCGAGAAATCTGCAGACGCAATTAGGTACTGTAGCGTTTTTAGATCTGCGTGACGGAAAACTAGAGGCATGGATAGAGCAGTTGCATTAGAAGAACGAAAGGGCTTGTAATTGGAGTTGATGGGTCATCCTCAACGGGATCAGTACGAGGAAATTAATCAATTAGTGGCGATAGCGCCAAGACGAGTGTCTGACTACATCAAAGTAAAAGATCTGAGCGCTCTGGTTGAGATTATCTTGGATTTAGGTAGAGCCCCTCTGGTGCGATTTACAGACGGTGACGAGTCGGTCCCTGGTGGGGCAGTCACGGAGCAGGAAGTGGGGGCCGTCGTTGCTCAACTTTCTGAGTTTGGTGCCGATAATCGTGCAGGTATTCCTAGAACATTGCATCGTATTTCGGCGATAAGAAATCGTGGCGGCAAGATTGTGGGCTTGACCTGCCGAGTTGGACGCTCGATAGCTGGTTCTGGGCAAGCACTAAGTGACTTGATTGAAAAAGGTTGCAGTGTACTTCTCCTCGGTGCGCCCGGCGTTGGGAAAACCACGATGTTACGGGATATCGCGAGAACATTTGCAGATGATTTGTCTAAGAGAGTAATTATTGTTGACACATCAAATGAAATAGGTGGCGACGGTGATATACCCCACCCAGGCATTGGTTCAGCACGTAGAATGCAGGTTCCAAGTCCTCAGTCGCAGCATGAAGTGATGATAGAGGCCGTCGAGAATCATACGCCGGAGGTGATAGTAATTGATGAAATTGGCAGCCTCGCAGAAGCAGAGGCAGCAAGAACAATCGCAGAGCGTGGAGTGATATTGATAGCAACGGCTCATGGCACCAGACTCATAAATCTAATGCAAAATCCAACACTTTCTGATTTGGTAGGTGGGATAGAATCTGTGACCCTTTCCGACGAAGAAGCACGGCGTCGACATACACAAAAGACCATTCTCGAGAGGCGTTCAGCACCAACTTTTGAGTCTCTAGTTGAGATTAACTCCTTTAGTGAATTTGCCATTCACAATGACGTTGCTTCTACTGTTGATAAATTACTGCGTGGCGAGGAAGTTTCAGCAGAGATACGCAAGATCAGTTCGGCCGGTGAAATAGAGTCCTATGGAGAAATTGCGATAAGTTCAAACCTGCTGTCAGATAAGCTCGACCACGAGATTAGCGCAATTGATAACAAACTCGAAGAGCTGGACAAATCAGATATCGTTCGCTTGCTACCGTTTGGGGTATCACGGGCACGATTGGAGAAGGCAATTAAGGTCACGCATTCGAACTCGACAGTTGTCGATTCGTTGAGTGATGCTGATGCTATTTTGACATTACGTCCATACTATCGGCGTCGATCAGGACCGTTGAAGAGTGCGGAGAACACTGGTCTCCCGATATATGTTCTTAGGAACAATACTCAACATCAAATTGAACGTCAGTTACTGTCCATTAGTGACACAGTGCCGAGACAGACAGATGTGATGACGAAGGCTTTAAGTGAGGCCGAGGAGGCATCTGGTTCTATACGAATGTATGGAGGCGGACAGGTGGAATTATCACCTCAGAATTCTCATATCCGACGACTGCAGCATGAGCTCGTTGAGAGGCATGGTTTGAGATCCACATCAAAAGGGCGTGAGCCTTATAAACGTGTTGTAATATGGGCCTGATGAGTACTGAACCGAGCGAACTTACTGGCACGTTTATCACGATCGAGGGCGGTGAAGGGTCAGGGAAGAGTACTCTAAGTAGATTATTGCAAAACTCACTGAATAAAATCGGACATCACGTAACTTTGTGTCGCGAACCTGGGGGGACCATACTGGGGGAACAGCTTAGGGCCGCTCTATTCAGCCAGGCGCGTAGCGAAGTATCAACCGAAATATTGCAAGCAGCTCCATCACCATTGACAGAACTTTTGGTATTTTCTGCGGCTCGAGCTCAGTTGTTGAAGGAAATAATTCTGCCAGCCTTAGGCGACGGCGACACGGTAATCTGTGACAGATACACGGACTCTACGTTCGCATATCAGCACTACGGGAGAGGTCTGGATAGACAGGTGATAGAGACGGCAGTGCGGTTGACGGTAGGTAACTTGAAACCGAGTCTCACGATTCTGCTGGATCTTGAGCCGGAACAAGGTTTAGCTCGTCATGGGATTGTCAATCAAAAAGATCTGTTTGGAGAGACGTCTCCAGTTGGCGGCAATAACTACTTGGATTTTGAGTCGTTGGCTTTCCACCAAAAAATAAGAGAAGGATATCTTGAAATGGCATCACTAGAACCTGATCGATGGCTAGTGTTAGATGCTGGCGAGGACCCAGATGTTATCGCTCGAATTGCATTGGACGCTATCCTGCAGCTAATCGAGTAATACATATTCAACCATTGAGGATCATTTGTTATTCGGTGACTTTAACGCATACAATGATTATGCAACCAATATATACGGTGGTCATAAAGACTTTTACAGGAAAAATGCGGGGCGAAAATGGAAGACATAGTAATAATTAGTGGCTGTCGGACGGCGATAGGTACTTTCGGCGGTTCACTTAGTGAGACTTCGGCGTCCGATCTAGGAGCTCATGTGATTCGTGAAAGTGTGAAGAGAGCTGGTATAGAGCCCAATTTGGTAGACCAAGTTGTACTAGGATGTGTCGGTCAGGTAGCAGAAGATGGATATATCGCGCGTCATGCGGCGATTAAAGCGGGGCTATCTGTTGAGACACCAGCCTATACAGTGAACCGAATATGTGGTTCCGGTCTCGAGGCGATTAATACCGCCGCCCGATGGTTAGAAACTGGGGACGCTGAAATAGTGGTTGCTGGGGGAGCTGAGAATATGTCTCTCATGCCTTTTTATGTGCGTAAGGGCCGATATGGATACCGCTATGGCGATGGTGTTCTTGAAGATGGAACACAGGATCTCGTAACCGATCCGTTCGAGGATTACCCAATGGGTATGACGGCAGAAAATTTGTCAGAGCAGTTCGAAGTTTCAAGGCAGCTCCAAGACGCTTTTGCCTTCAGATCTCAGGAAAGGGCCAAGATTGCGATAGCAGAGGGCAGATTTGTTGATCAAATAACACCAATAGAAGTAAAAAAGGGACGCAACACCGAGATTTTCTCGGTCGATGAGCACCCTAGGTCTACGACGATGGAGACCTTGGATGGTCTTCGCCCAGCCTTTAAGCCGGACGGGTCAGTCACGGCAGGGAATTCGTCGGGTATCAATGATGGAGCTTCAGCAGTGGTAGTTACTACTCAACGCAAGGCATCCGAACTCGGCCTCAAACCACGTATGAGAATGGTTGCTCGAGCGGAAGCGGGTGTTGATTGGAAGATAATGGGTTCTGGACCAATTCCTGCTATACGGAAAGTTTTAGAGAGAGCGGAGCTTACTATTGCGGATATGGATGTAATTGAGCTGAATGAGGCTTTTGCAGCTGTAGCAGCAGCCTGCTCGACGGCACTGGATCTCCCCGAAGAGCGAACTAACCCGAATGGTGGAGCTATCGCATTGGGTCATCCGGTTGGTGCCACAGGCACAATACTGGCAGTTAAGGCTATGCATGAACTTGAAAGAATTAACGGTAAATATGGACTTGTCTCACTTTGCATAGGTGGTGGCCAAGGTATAGCAACTATTTTCGAACGCCTTGATTCGAATTAGAAACTCAATATCTCAAGCAGTCATCGCAGTAGGATAATCGTTGAAGCATTAATCTGGTTGGTCTTGGGTGAATATGAAGCAACGAAGTATTCGAGTGAAGGCTCCGGCGAGCTCCGGGAATCTCGGTGCTGGTTTTGATTGTGTTGGTATGGCTTTGGACTGGTACGGCGAATTTGATTTCGTAATGGGCCGCAATCCACAGGAAAGTGAATCAACTGACGGAGTATCTTCCTCCATCATCGCATCTATGGGTGAACGGGCATTTGCAGCATCGCTGGCTGAGCTTGGTATTACTGTAGACACGATATCGGTGTCTTTTAGAGGCGAGATACCGGTAGGAAGTGGTCTCGGTACGTCCGCCATGGCACGGGCGGCGGGCATCACGGCTGCGGCTCACCTGGCTCAACGGCCGGAGGTGCGCGACGAGCTAATCGATATTGGATTGGCCTTAGAAGGGCACGGGGATAATTTATATCCTGCTATGTACGGGGGCATACACGTGGTGTCCTCAGACCCACTTACGGATGCCCTACTAGATTTACCTTTGAGTAGCCCGCGTGATCTTGAAATAGTGTTACTTATTCCTGATTTTACGATGCCCACAGATGAATCGAGGAAGCTTCTGCCGGAGAGAGTTACTGTCTCAGATGCGGTCCATAATATGAGTAGGGTGGGATTTTTGATTGGTGCTTTGTATGAAGGGCGTTATGACCTGCTGCGACATGCTTTCGATGATGTTCTGCACCAGCCCGCGAGGAGTAAAATTTTCTCGGCAATGTACCCGTTAATCCATGCAGCGCAGTCAGCAGGGGCGCATGGTGCGTATCTTTCAGGCGGCGGCTCGACAATAGCTGCCGTGGTCCAAAAAGGTCAGTCAAAGTCGGTGTTGATTGCTCTTGAGGATTGCGCAAATGAATGGAATTTGTCCTTCACTTCGCGTGTTTGTACCATCGGATCCGAGGGAACACACGTCGTCAGCGATACGGGGAAATAATAAGAATGCAGTCAAATTCTCTGGTGGTCAGGAAGTATGGAGGCTCATCACTTGCGACCACTGATCATATTGTAAGAGTAGCCAATCAGCTGTCAGAAATTTGCAGAGATGGCACGTCCGTCGTGGTCGTAGTATCAGCAATGGGTGATACTACGGACGAGCTTATCGAGATGGTCTCTAGTATCACTGAGAGGCCCCCGGGACGGGAGTACGATGCACTGCTGTCCACAGGTGAGATTATTTCCAGCGCACTTCTATCGATGGCTCTTCAGGAGAAAGGCATCAATGCACTGTCACTAACCGGGGCACAAGCTGGGATCAAAACAACAGCTATGTTTCGGGATGCAAGAATCGAGAACATCGACACCGACCGAATAATAGACCGTTTGCCCAAGGGTGGGTGTCTTATAATCGCCGGATTTCAAGGTATTAATGAAGATCAGGATACTACCACCCTAGGTAGAGGTGGTTCAGATACAACAGCAGTGGCTCTAGCCGCGGCATTGAGTGTAGGACGGTGCGAAATTTTCACAGACGTCGCGGGAGTGTTCACCTCGGATCCAAGGATCTGTCCGCGAGCACGATCACTTATTGATATTTCTTACGACGAGATGTTGGAAATGGCTACGACAGGAGCAAAAGTTATGCACCCGAGGGCTGTGGAGGTTGGTCAAGACTATGGAGTTGAAATTCATGTGCGGTCGACCAATCATCCCAACGAGCCGGGAACAATAATTCGGAAGGAAGCCCAGATGGAGAAGGAAAAAAAAGCGAGAGCAGTGACCCATGAATCCAATGTCGCGAAGATAACAATTCGCGGGTTGATTGATCAGCCTGGGATAGCGGCCAGCTTATTCGAGCCGCTAGCGGAGGCAGGTGTTTCGGTAGACACAATAGTCCAGAATGCCTCGGAGGAAGGTACTACGGATCTCACATTTACGGTGGCTCCTGACTTGCTTGTTAGTGCTGAGAGTGTAGTCACTAGGATGAAAACTGAACTTTTGGCGCGTGATGTGGTCACCAATTCTGACTTGGGAACGGTATCAGTTGTTGGTTCAGGAATGACAAATTCGCCTGGTTACGCAGCTCAGATGTTTAGAACATTGACTAACGCAGGAGTTAATATCGATATGATTTCAACCTCAGATATACGTATCACTTGTGTGGTTGATCGATCTGATGTTAACCGGTCAGTAATTGCATTGAATGAGGCTTTTGAGTTGGGTATTACTGACGAATAGTTGCTAAAACGTGCAGGCGAGCTCCCAGACTAATCTTGCAAATGTTGCAGTTTAAGTGTTACTCTCTTAGCCCTGCTATAGTTCATTTGAATAGGCAATTGATCCTTTTAGAGAGTTTCGCGAGAAATGTTTGTACATCTCCATAATCACACGGAATATTCCCTTCTTGATGGCATGTCCAAGATGTCTTCGATGGTTGCGAAGGTGGTGGAACTCGGTCAGAATGCAGTAGCGGTCACCGATCACGGCAACCTACACGGGGCCCTAGAGTTCTATCGGTCAGCTAGATCTGCTGGTATTAAACCCATAATCGGAATTGAAGCATATGTGGCTCATGGAGTAATGTCGGACAGAAATCCCAGGGAGCGGCAACCAAACCACTTAACTATATTGGCGCAGAATCTAGAAGGCTATAAAAACTTACTGGAGTTGACTTCTAAGGCCCATTCAGAAGGGTTCTATCAGAAACCGAGGATTGATCGTGAGCTTCTAAAAGATAAATCCGAAGGACTTATCGTACTATCAGGATGTCCTTCGGGTGAGTTAATGTCAGCAGTTATAAGAGATGACCAGGAAGAGGCGTTGCGGGTAGCCAACTGGTACCGAGAAGTGTTTCCTGATCGATATTACATAGAAATCATGAATCACGGTATCGAAAAATTTGCGAAGCCCACGGAGGAACTGATTGCCCTCGCTGAAGATTTAGGTTTGCCCCCAGTTTTAACAAATGATTCTCACTATACATTGGAATCTGATGGCCATGCTCATGAAGCACTTCTGTGTATAGGTACAAACTCCACCATCAATGATCCTAAAAGAATGAAGTTTGACAGTCATGACTTTTATCTCAGATCAGAAGATGAAATGCGTGCTTTATTTCCGCATCTACCCGAGGCAGCTGATAATACTCAAGAGATAGCCGACTCCGTAGATCTCGACTTGAGTTTTGGCAGACTTGAACTCCCTAATCCTGGCATACCTGAACATATTTCCCCTCGCGACCATCTGAGAAATATCGCCTTCGAAGGACTGAAATTGCAATATAGCGAAGTGACATCGGCCCATCAGGAACGATTGAAATATGAGCTTAGTGTGATCGAGCAAACTGGATTTGACGAGTACATGCTGATTGTCAAGGATATAGCTGAGTATGCTCGATCACAACAGATCAGGATGGGTGTCCGTGGCTCGGCGGCATCTTCTATAGTGCTTTATTGCCTCGGAGTAACTGACGTTGATCCCATCAAATGGGGACTGGTTTTCGAGAGATTCCTTAATCCTGAGCGGATAGGCATGCCAGACGTAGATTTTGATTTCGCTGATGACCGGCGCAGTGAGATCATCGAGTACACGGTAAACAAATACGGACGAGATAAAGTTGCACAAATTGGTACGTTTGGCACCATGGGTGCGCGAGGGTCCATTCGAGACACAGCTCGAGTGCTGGGTTTCGCTCCAGGAGTGGGTGACCGGCTAGCTAAGTTAGTGCCGAGTGCAGTGAACACGACTCTAGAAATAGCTCTGAAAAATTCGGAACTAGGAAGTGTATATGCCCAAGAGAATGAAACTAAAGAGATTGTTGATCTTGCTCGAAGATTGGAAGGAGTAGCAAGGCATGCCAGTACTCATGCTGCCGGGATTGTCATTTCCAAAGACCCACTCCTAGAGGTAGTACCAATGCAGCGACCCGATCCGTCCACAGGTTTTTCAATTTCGCAGTGGGGAATGGATGATATCGCGGATGTTGGTCTACTCAAAATTGATTATCTGGGCCTCACTAATTTAACGATTCTTGGAAAAGCCTTGGAAATTATTGAAGTCACTCGGGGTGAGAAAGTCGATCTATCGAAAATTCCTGACCATGATCTCGAGACGAGTGAGATGATGACGAAAGGTCATACCTTCGGTGTTTTCCAGATGGAAGGAGCAGGAATGACTGAGGCGTCACGGTTGCTTGAGCCATCAGGGATCTCTGATATGGCGGCACTCGTGGCATTGTACCGGCCGGGGCCCATGGAGCACATCCCGAAATTTGCAGATGCTAAGAAGGGACTGGAAACACCCTACTATCTGCATCCTGACCTGGAAGAGATATTGGGTGAAACATATGGTGTCATTACTTACCAGGAACAAGTTTTGCAGATCGCTAGGAAATTTGCTGGGTATTCGCTTGGGCAAGCTGACGTCATGCGCAAAGCCATGGGCAAGAAGATCCCAGAAGTCATGATCAAGGAGAGGGAGAGTTTTCTTGCCGGCTTGGCTGAGCAGGGTCACGATAGGCGCCTAGGGGAGAAGCTTTTCGATTTAATNGAACCATTTGCGGGGTATGCCTTTAACAAGGCGCATGCTGTTTGCTACGGACTAATTGCGTACCAGACGGCATTTTTNAAGGCTCATTACCCTATTGAATATATGGCAGCAGTTTTGTGTTCCTCNGCTGGNGATCGGACTTCCTCAGCAGCAGCTGAATGTCAGAGATTGGGGATAGAAATTGCTCTTCCNGATGTCAANAGAAGTGAANTGAATTTCTCTGTCGAGNTGGGTGCNAATACTGAACGCATTCGATATGGCCTTGGCCAGATTAAAGATGTCGGAGCATTGACTGCNGAGTTGATTGTCGAGGAGCGAAAAGAAAACGGAGAGTATTCTTCGATGGAAGACTTTGCGGCGAGGNTGCCCGGAAAGTCGGCAAATAAAAGAGTTCTTGAAGCGTTAACTAAGGGTGGAGCCTTCGATTCACTGGCCAGTAGAGGTGTTGTTGTTCAGAACATTGAACGAATCATCGACCTGAGCAAGCAAGCACGCAAACTTCGCGAGACTGGGCAGACTGCAATGTTCGATATGATGGTTTCAGAGTCACCAGATGGATTGGGACGACTTGATGACAGCGACCCGATGCGCATACCGAGTAAGCAAATTCAGTTGTGGGAAAGAGAATATCTCGGGACTTATATAACTGATCACCCCTTGAGTGAAGCGCAAACATCACTTGGTGTATTTTGCACCCATCCCATATCAGAAATAGGCGCTAATCTTTCCGGTCAAGAAGTGGTGGTAGGTGGGTTAATTACTGAGGTTAGAGAACTAGTGGCTAAGTCGAGTAACAAACCTTTTGCTGCGATACGAATAGAAGATTTTACAGGGTCGTCAGAAATTATGATTTGGAATAAGGAGTATGAACATTACTCACGAGGTAACTTGCTGAGCGAGGGAAATATTATCCTCGCCAGGGCTGAGGTGCGTACAAACCGAACAGGGCGAACCACNACAGCAGTTAAGCGGATAGTTGGCTGGGACCATGAACANAAANGACTTGGGCCGAATTTCAATGAACAGCAGTTTCGCATTGGATNGAGTTCGGGAATTAGAGTTCGTGAATACAGGAATCGTTCAAGTACGCAATTTTCGACTGTAGGGCCAAGCNCTGACGATACCGGTAACAAGGATGAGCGACTTAGTGAGCCCTTGCGCAATGCTGGCCTCTTAATCCGTATGGATGAGACTCGAGATNTACCAGCTGANATAAGACGGTTGAAAAGTGTGTTTGACGTTCTGGATGAGTGTCCNGGTGCCTATTCAGTTACTCTAAGAATACATGCACAGAATAACTCGGTGAGTAATATCTCTCGCGCAGGAATTGACGACAAGAAATTGGTGGATATGCTCCCACGTCTAGAGTCGCTATTAGGTGTGCTTGGTGCCGTAGAGTGTTCTGATTTGGATATAACTGCTAGCCGTGNTGAGAGTACAGAGTTAAAAGCCGTCGGAAGTATATAGGGTGAGTTAGAGCTTAATATTCCCATATATTGTAGTCTTGTAGACATGGCGAATTTACCAAACGGTCTTGCCGACGCACACTCGAAATTACTCCAGATTACTCAGGCNGTATCAAGTGTGGTGATCGGNCAGGAAGATCTNGTTCAACTAATATTGATTGCGGGCGTGAGCCGCGGGCACGCTTTGGTCGAAGGCCTCCCAGGTCTGGCAAAGACCTTGACTATTTCGACTTTTGCCTCATGTATTTCTGGAGATTTCGCACGGATTCAATTTACTCCTGACTTACTCCCTGCTGATTTGACAGGGACTATGGTTTTCGACCCGAGAGATAGTGAATTCCATGTACGGCAGGGTCCATTGTTTGCTAACGTCATTTTAGCTGATGAAATCAATCGTGCTCCAGCCAAGGTACATTCGGCACTTCTAGAGGCGATGGAAGAAAATACCGTATCGATTGGTGGTCATACTCTGCCACTTCCCGAACCATTTGTTGTGCTTGCCACTCAAAATCCGATAGAGCAGGAAGCCACCTACCGACTCCCTGAGGCTCAGCTCGATAGGTTCATGTTTAAGATTAAAGTCGATTATCCGACGGAGGAGGACGAGCTTACGGTGTTGAACCGTCAGCTGTCAGGTGGATCAGCTGACGTAAGCCCTGTCGTTTCGGTGAGCGAATTAGTTGGACTACAGGATGTTATTGGACAGGTGAGGATAGATGACAGAGTTCGTAGATATATTTTGAGATTGGTCCAAGCAACTCGACCATCGGAAGTGAGAGCTGTAGATGCTTTAACTGGCTTAGTGGAGTATGGAGCTTCACCCAGAGCATCTAGTTTTTTGGCTTCAGGGGCTCAGGCCGCCGCTCTGATAGATGGTCGTGACTACGTCATTCCCGAAGATGTCAAAGAGCTGGCAAAGCCCGTGCTTCGCCATCGAATCATTCTGACCTATCGGGCGCAGGCTGAAGAGGTCTATACCGATGAGATTATTGGTGAACTTTTGCAACAGATATCGGTCCCGTAAGAGGATTATTAGTGTTTACGTTACCGGGAATCGATCATTTTTTTCGGAGGATATTGCCGAACTCTTTAAGTCAACTCGACATATACCGTGATCAAAAAGCAAGTCCATCTGTTACGGAATATCAGAGAGACAGATTTGTGTCTGATTTAGCTGATTTCATGGGTGGATACAAGACCGTTTTTAAAGGAAGTGGATACGAATATTCAGACACTGTTGAGTATCAGTATGGTGACGATATTAGACATATTGATTGGAATCAATCGGCAAAATATGGTGATCTTTGGGTTAAGCAGTATCAGGAGGAACGGGGACGTGAGGTGCTCTTCCTAGTGGATGTCTCTTCTTCAATGATCCCACCTCTTTATGAAATTGGTTACCAGCGTTTTTTTGGTGTTTTGGCTTTACTTGGCTTTACGGCTATAGAAATGAAAGACCGAGTTGGTCTTATAACCTTCTCTGACAAAGTCATAAGCTTGTCAAAGCCTTCCGGAGATCGCTCCAAAGTGGGACACGTACTAGGCGAGATTCTTTCTGACTTGCGACAAAATACTCTTAGTGGGACACACTGCAGTTCCATAGTAGATGGTCTCGAGACTGCGAAGAGGGTTTTGAAGGGGCGCTCTGTAATATTCATTGTGTCTGACTTCATCAACGTTGACGGGATAGACAGAGTAGCCGAATTAGCTCCGTCCCATCAAATTGTTTTCGTACGGCTTAAGAGTGACGCAGATCCGGCAGGATTCCTGGGACTGAGGGGCATCGTCGAGGCTCGTGATGCCGAAAATCATGAGTCAATAATAGTCGATTTATCAAATGATAAGACTAGGCTTGCAATCAGGGATTTCATAGATGAACAAGCGAGTAAATACCAAAAAGTGATGGTGGGAAACAATATCANTGAACTGCTGATAGAAGGTGAACTCAGCCCAAAAGAGTTAGTNTCTTCTTTTTTTCGAAAAATTGTGGATATTCGGAGATCANGCAGTTGAAATGGGTACTCATATTATCCTTGATNNNTGTCGTACTTTTTGGCCGATTTTTTGCACCGTCTCATTTGGTCGCNGANCCNGGACCNAANCTCGTAATTGAATTAACAGTGACCCCTGATGAAGTATCCATNGGCGACATTGTGGAATTAACTGTACGCGCNACTCATCCACCAGAAAGCGTCATAAATGTNGAACCTGAGTTCCACCANGGCCTTCAGCCATTATCTCTACCAAAAATACGTGTGGGATACCAAAACACANACCAGATTTCCACCGAATTTGTTTGGTCTTTGCAGTTTTTATCAACAACTTCGAGTGAGACTGTTCCAGTCACTATTTTGTTGATTGATGACCAAGGCCAGACTGAAGAATTAGTCACTGGATTCCAAACGCCGAGTTTCCGATCACTCTTACCACTTGGGCAAATTGGACTGAACGGCCACCAGTCACAGGAGCGAGTGAGCCTAGAAGATCAAACCAATTATCTCATCATGGCCATAGTTCCGTTTCTAGTAGCGCTGGTGTTGATATATATTGCGTGGAAATATTTCTGGGCGAATAATGAGAGTAAGTCGAACTCGAATTCAGCTAGTTCGCCAGAGGGCGTTGCTCGAGAACGCCTCTCCGCTTTGCACGAATATGATCTTTCAAACTCAGAGGTAGTTGAGGCATTTTATGATCAAATATCTACGATTATTCGGACGTATTTGGTAGCGAAATTTGACTTTCCAGCCGATTCATTTACTTCAGAAGAGTTACGCAGCACAATGGCCGATCAGGGGATTAAACAGTGGCAAGCCAGACTCGTATCGGAACTGCTATTGAGGAGTGATTTGGCAGTATTTGCGAAGATAATCCCGGATCCGCAGTCGATCGATCAGGATCTAACCTTGGCATACGAAATAATCGAATATGCTCGAGGTGAATCCTGATGAGTATCATCAATAAAGTGGAATTGGCAGATGATAACTGGCTATTTCTGCTTATATTTGTGTTTTTGCTAGTCCTTATTGGCAAGCTGTTGCGAGAGAGACGGATACCCATAGTCAATTCGACTAGGGCGCTTGCCCAATCGGCGCATTCCACTTTCAGACTCAGATTAAGATTTGTTCCTCAACTACTTCTACTGGTTGCCATTATGTTAACCGTCATTGCCCTAGCCGATCCTCGGCACGGGGTCGCTCGGAGAACCACGGCTATCGAAGGATATGATCTCGTGATGCTAGTCGACGTTTCGTCCTCCATGGAATTGGTGAACACAGATGGCATCACAAAACTTCAGACAACAAAGCAAATAATACGGGAATTTGTTAGAAAGCAAGATCGGGGGCGAGTAGGAGTAGTTGTATTTCAATCTACGAGCCTTCTCTTATCGCCGTTGAGCTACGACTTAATCGGGATTGACAGACAGATTGATAGGATTGAGTCCGGTTGGCTGGAAGATGGGACAGCAATAGGGGATGGGATCATTGAATCACTATCACTTCTCGTTGAATCTAATTCGAAATCGCGGGTAGTCATTCTATTGACCGATGGTGAGAATAACGAAGGTCTTATTTCCCCTGTTGAAGCGGCTCAATTATCAAGGTCTCTCGGAATAAGAATTTATGTGATAGCAGTAACCCTACCAAATCAAATATTTGACACTCGAGAACTGGAAATGATTTCTGACATAACTGACGGAGAATTCTTCGATGCATCTACCTCCGTCGAGCTTGCGGCGGCATATCAATCGATTGCAGAGCTTGAATTTTCGGAAATAGCAACCCGTGAATTTTTAAGCTCCAGATCTTATGCACCTGCTCTCGCATTAGTGGCCTCGATTTTTGTTGGAATGACGGCTGTATTAAGTGCCACTGTGTTTAGGAGAAATGTTTAGTTATGAGGGGAACATTTAATTGACTTTTCTAGAACCGGCTCGTCTACTGCTTATCATCCCTATCCTGATCTTATACGGCGGATTGCTGCTTGCCCTCGTGTCGCGGAGCAATAGACGAATATCAGTGAATGATCATCGCACGCCACGGATAGCTATTATCAAGCTGTTTTTTCTCGCATTGGCCAGTCTTTGCCTTGTCCTAGCATTTGCCAAACCGACTTGGGGTATGTCAGAAGTGGATAAGATTGAAGGCGA
>PBOW01000072.1 GCA_002725365.1 Chloroflexota bacterium
AATATCCTTTGGAGTCACAATTCCGTTTTTTGTCGGATGCCAGCTCCAGGTGATATCCGGAGATATTTGATCGAGTGTGGTGTCTTCACCCGTAGTCTCAGGTGGGACATCAGCTTGCACAGGTTGCCGACCAGAGACGTATCGATCGAGGAAGAGCAGCATGATTTCACTCGATTGCCGGCCAAATGAGCGCGCTTTGTCAAATCCATGCGGCTGGTCACTATAAATATGTAACTCAACGCTCGCTCCCGCGGATTGCAGAGCTTCGTACATAAGTATGCTGGCCCGGTCGGGTACGAGGAGGTCATCGTTTCCATGGATTAGGAGTACTGGAGGGAAATCAGGCCGAGCGTATGTCAGTGGTGACGCTGCCTGCATCGACTCAACAGTGACTTCATCACGGAGCAAGGCTGAAGCGACAACAGCGCCCGCCGGCTCATTTGTTGCCTCTCCAAAGAAAGTCGGGGTATAAAAACCGATAGCTGCCGCAACATTTGAGCTAACGCCGCTATTTCCGCTCTGGCCTTCCCAAGAATCATCATCCGGTGTGGCCGCTGCGAACAGGGCGAGGTGGGCTCCGGCGGAGTTTCCTTCGACGGCAATTTGATTAGGGTCGATCCCGAGTCGCTCATGATTTGTACGCATCCATCTGATCGCCGCCTTAACGTCATGTATCTGAGCAGGCCAGGGAGCCTCTTCATTCAGGCGATATTCACAAGCAACACATACGTACCCCTGCCGTCCGAGCAGTATCCCATATCCACGGAGCTGCTCCTTATCTCCAGCGCTCCATCCACCGCCATGGATGAGCAGCACAGCTGGTCGACCCGTCTCCTTTCCATGGGGGTTGTAGATGTCACAACGTAGAGGTCTGTTACCTGCGTCGCCATAGACGACGTTCGACTCGATTTCGACGTGGTTAGATGAAGGTGCCATAACCCATACAGTGTATGCTGATTCGAGCTAGTGATAGGTTCGCAGCATGCACAAAATGTTTACGGTTGTATTAGTGGTCTGTGGGTTGACTGTTTCCCTTGGTTGCTCGTCTGGCTCAGGGCAGGCTGAAGTGAGCTCTTCAAGTGGGCAGGTGGCAACTTCGTCAGCAGCAACACAGACGGCAACGACACAAACGGCGGCAGCGACACAAACGGCGGCAGCGGCACAAACGGCGACACAGACAGCGTCAGCGACACAGACAGTGGCCATTCCAGCTGCTCCACCGATTGAGCTCACTTCGATTGATGCGGTATGTGAAAGTCGTGACGGGTACATATACTGCACCTCAAATGTTCTTGCGGCACCATCCGAGGCGACTATCGGCTGGGGAGAATTGTCAGGAGTATCACCAGAAGTATTTTGTGCCACAGACATCACCACTCAGGTATGTGAGTGGATGACCCGTGGCTTACTTGCGGCTATATCCAGATGGGGTAACTACGCTCCGGTGGAGTACTGGGTTCTTGGTGCAGATTATGCAGGCTACGAGGGTTTAATGGCTGCGAACTGTGTCCGGCGTATTGAAAGAGGTCAGATGCGTCAAAGTGATTGTGACCGCAAGCATGGCCCCGATGGGAATCACGGATTTTATTCATACTGGGAACTTGGTTCAGACTCGGTGGCTTCTGGACGTCCTGGCGGAAGCGCTGGCTTGAATGGTGACCGACAATGGGGCATCCATTTTTTCACCTCATCCTTGCCTGTTGGTCTCACCGATTATTTCGAGGTGAACGGGCTCAATGAACAGAAAACCCTCCATCACGAATATTTTCATGGTGTCCAACATGCACATATTTATACGAAAGACCGGTACCAGCGAGACAAATTACTAGGTCCGGTTTGGTTTAACGAAGGGGCAGCTGAGTATATGGCGCATGTTGCCTTGAAAGAGGGTAGAGCTTCAGGGTTAATCGATATGGTTAAAACAGAAGGCCGCTGGTCTTTTGAATTCGAAGAAGAGATGGGATACAAGATGCAGGCTTGGGAACGAAACTCTTTGACCTGCCCTGGATTGAAATTGAAAGATATGACCTACCAGAACAGCTGTAATAATTCATCATATGACCTCGGGACATGGGCCCATGCTTACCTAGCAAATAAATATGGTGCGACGGTTTTACTCAACACCTATTATCCGATGTTGAATGATGTATCGGACTGGGAAGAAGCCTTCGTGGCGACATATGGAATAAGTTCCGATGAGTTCCTCGCTGAATTTGATGAGTTTTTGGAACTTTCTCTGTCGGAACAGATGGAGATACTTCCAAAGTAAACAGGAGTAGACTGAGGCCATTCGAAAGGTATGCCTCATGACGATTCCATTCATTCGTACACCGGACAGTAGATTTGATGAGCTTGACGTTGAGCTCTGGCCAGTAAACTACATTGAGATTGATGGCCTCCGGATGGCCTATAGCGATGAGGGTTATGGGACGACCGGCACTATGTTGCTGTTGCACGGTGAACCTACGTGGGGGTTTTTATTCCACAGGATGTATACTCCTCTGATCTCTGCTGGATGGCGACTCATTATTCCTGATTTGATCGGATTTGGGCGGTCTGATAAGCCGGTAAACAGATCCGATCACACATATGCTAACCATGTCCGATGGGTAGGGGAGTTCCTGAGCAAGAGTAACGTGGTGTCAAGTCAGCAACCAGATGCAAAGCACGGATTTTGTGCTTTCTACCAAGATTGGGGCGGACTTATTGGATTACGCGTCGTCGCTGAACATCCTGAATGGTTCGATAAACTTGTCCTCGGTAATACAGTGTTGCCCGATGGTACCAAGCCGATGAGTGATGGATTCATGCACTGGCAAAACCGGTCGCAAACCATGAACCCCATGGACCCCGGCAGACTTGTCGCAGGAAATTGCCAAAAGGCGGTACTTACCGAGGCAGAGCAAGATGCATATCGCGCACCATTTCCGGACGAATCATATATGGCTGGGGCTCGTGAGCTCCCGATGATGGTTCCTACCAGCGCTGACAACGTCGCGATACCAGCGAATCAGGAAGCATGGAGTGTTTTGGAGCGATGGCAGAAACCCGTGTTGACCGCTTGGAACACTGATGACTTTGTACTCGGACAGTACCAGTCAGAGTTCACCAGTCGAATTCCCGGGGCCAAAGATCAACCACACCGAACCTATAGCGGTGGACACTTCATCCAGGAAGACTCCGGTGAGGAATTGGTCGCTGATATGATTCAGTGGTTTGAAGAATTAAGAGACTGAGAGGATTTCCGATGACTTCAATTGATACCGTTACTCCAGAGTCAGTTGGGTTGGCAGCAGCCCAAATAGATAAGATTCCGGATTTTCTCCAGAAGACATACATTGATAGCGGCAGAATTGCGGGCTGCGTTGTTGCTGTAATTCGCCACGGGCAAGTCGCTCATTTGTCGGCACTTGGCAAAGCAGATGTCGAGCGAAATGTACAGATGTCGGAAGATTCTATTTTCCGACTGTATTCGATGACTAAGCCGATTACCTCAATAGCATTAATGAGTCTCTATGAGGACGGAGCTTTTCAATTAACTGATCCGGTGTCGAGATTTATTCCCGAATGGGCCAATTTAGAGGTATATGTTTCTGGTGAATATCCTAATTTCCAGACCCGTCCAGTTGATCGGGAAATGAATATACAAGACTTGCTCACTCATCAGAGTGGTCTAACATATGGCTTTAATGCGGATACAGATCCCAACGCGACCGAAGTCGCAAAAGCATATAAACAGCTCAATCTCGGCATGCTAGAGATCTTTCCCCAGAGTCTTGAGGAATTGACGTCTGAACTAGGCAAACTACCTCTGTTGTTCAGCCCAGGCACACATTGGAACTATTCCGTCAGTACGGATGTTTGTGCAAGGTTGGTGGAAATTATTTCACGGAGAAATTTCAATGAATTCATTCAAGAGAAGATCTTAGATCCAGTGGGTATGACTGAGACCGCTTATGAGGTTCCTGACGAACGTCTCGACCGATTCACTGCCAACTACAGGCCTTCATCAGGCGATGGTTTGGTCGTTTATGACGATCCACATACTAGTAGGTACCGTGGTCCTGTTACGCATTATGCGGGCGGTGTTGGATTAACAGCGCCGATAGGGGACTACATCAAATTCGTCAGAATGTTGCTGAATGGTGGTACCCATGAAGGTCAACGAATTATCGGTTCACGGACACTAGAATTTATGTCAGCAAACCATCTTCCAGAAGGTGCTGACATGATGCGCCACGGATTTCCAACAGCTATTGCCCGGCAGCCAGGTTTTGGCTTTGGCCTTGGCTTCGCACGCACCATCGATCCTGCACAAAATGGAGTTATCGGGAACGATAGTATCTACTTCTGGATGGGAGCGGCATCAACCACGTTCTGGGTCGACCCAAAAGAAGATATTGGTGTCATCTATCTCACGCAATCGATACTGGCGGGTTTGCCGACAGCAAATGACTTAAAGGCTTTGGTATATCCCGCGATTATGGCCTAGCGGACCTTAATCAGCTCTACTTCGAAGACGAGAGTCGCATTACCTGGAATTGGCCCGGCTCCTCGCTCACCATACCCAAGCTGAGGAGGAACAGTTAGTCGCCATTTGTCCCCTTCTTTCATCATCTGCAAAGCTTCCTGCCATCCCTGTATGACACCGTTCACTGGTAGATCGATAGGCTCGCCACGGTCAACCGAACTATCAAATACTCGGCCATCCTCGAACGTGCCATGGTAATGGGCTGAGACGGTATCGGTCGGGCCCGGAGTGGCGCCATCGCCTTCTACTAGAACTTCATACTGCAATCCAGAGTCTGTTGTGATTTTGTCAGCCATCGGGCCTCCTTGATGTTTTTTCGTGACCAGCAAGTCATGCTACAGCATTTTTAGTGTGAGAGAGTGATAATACGCATATGGATATCGTAATAAGTCAGCTATTCCGTAACCCGGCACCTTGGGGTGACTATGACCCCTTCGTTAGACGTAACTTTGACCTGCATCGACGTATTGCCGACGAAGTCACCGGAAACAGGTTTCGTCGGGGACGAATAGAATCAATCATTGAACGCTTCACTGATGAGTGCGGTCCATTCTTCCGGCATAATGCCTCGCTCGAAGAGTACAGGAAGGAATTTCAGCTCATCGGCCGAGCTGTTGAGATGATTGACCAACACTCCCAAAATATTGATTACCTCCCTCAATTAGCTGGTCACGTAGAAGAGGTGACTGATGAGCAGGGNACTAGATTCTTGCCGAACGACATGCTCGGCTATTGTTGGTTACTTATCGCCCGNGATATTGAATATGGGGTCACGTACGAGCGATGTNTACCNGGAGGAAGTTGGTGCGGGCGGTATGTCAGCTCANTGCCATTGATCGGAAACCACTCGATCTGGTGTGGTGNGGAATGCGANGTAAAGGATCAGNCCTGATANACTTCCTTCTGTTGGGATGCAAAGACCGCAGCCCCGATGAGCGGCGCATCTCCACCGAGGATTGTTTTGGAAACCGGAAGGACATGTTTGTAACGAGGCAATGCTTTGTGCTGAGTCCGCTCAAGTAACTCATCCCACCAATGACCAAGNCCATCTATTACTCCACCACCGAGAACGATTACATCGGGATCGAAAACCGCCAGAAGACCCGAGAGCCCATTGGCAAGGCCTTCNAGAGCATCATCAATCACTGATGTGGCTAGTGAATCTCCTGCTCGTGCCGCGGCAACGACATCGGCTGTAGTAAGTGGCCCTGACGTGTTATTGAGCATTCCATCGTGGCTGTGCTCCATCAACGCTTGGGCACGTCTAGCAATAGCAGTGCCTGAACTGACTCCTTCGAGGCAGCCGTCACAACCGTTATTACACGAACCACGTCCCGGCATCACGATCATATGTCCAACTTCGCCAGCGCCACTTTGTCTTCCAGCAACGATCTCNNCGTTCGCAATNATTCCTGCACCAATCCCTGTGCTGACAGTGACATATATGAGGTTGGCGGTGTCGGGGTGTTGGCCATATTTGCTTTCAGCCAGTACCCCCATAGCCCCATCATGTGCTGTATATACCGAGACCCCCAGGATTTCTTCAAGCGCTCGCGATACTGAATGTCCCTGCCAGCCGGGAAGGTTTGGTGAGAAGTCGTATGTTCCGTCGTACATAGAAATTGGTCCCGCAGANGCAACACCTATGTTCTCAGACGAGAGAGGTATGTCATTCTGAATTGCTAGATCCTTTAGGCTGGCTGCCAGTTCGTCCATAGCGGAATTAAATCCCCGCGCAGGGTCTGTTGAAAATCGGATAGGCTCCGTCAGGGTGTAGTGATNATAGCGAGTGTCTACCATAGATACTCGAATAGACGTACCACCGATATCAGCAGCAAAGGGCATAACGCAGGACTACTTCCAATTCTGGCCGATACGAAATATCGGANAATTAGCCACGGGGAAGNCCTAAGCCACGTGTAGCAATAACGTTTCTCTGAATNTCGCTTGTTCCACCTGCGATTGTTGCNGAGACCGTAGACAGATACATGGTGGCCCATCGACCACGCATCGGTGATCGGGGGTGCTCTCGGTCACGTAAATCACCATATTTCCCNAGTAGTTGTACAGCGGTCCTTGCTATNCTCTGCATAAATTCAGTATTGAATGCCTTCGTCATNGAAGCTTCGTAATTTGGAATGAGGCCTCTGGCTTGCATCGAGATAACTCTCTGCGAGAGGGTCCTCGCCACNCTTGCTTCGATATATCTGTCCACAAGTTCCAGCCNACCGGCATCCGGACGCCCNGATCTACTTCGTCCGGAAGATTTCTCAGCTGGATCTGTCACAAACTCTCGAAGAGCGTCAAGGATCCGTTCCTGTCCGACAGCCATACCAATAGANGAGCGCTCGAAATCGAGNTGCGTGGCCCCAACGTACCAGCCTCTATCNATTTCACCGACAGCNTTCTTGACTGGTACACGNACATCTTCAAAAAATGTCTCATTGAATCCGTGTTGATCGTGCATCTGGATCAAGGGTCGGACTGACACACCAGGNGTGTCCATAGGAAACANTAGATATGTGATGCCGCGATGTTTNGGTGCTTCCGGATCGGTNCGAACCAGTGCGAACATCCAATTAGCTAGNTGTGCCCCCGAGGTCCAGATTTTCTGGCCATTGATGACGAAATCGTCNCCGTCCCGGACTGCTCTGGTCTGGAGTGATGCTAGATCNGATCCCGATCCAGGCTCGGAATAACCCTGACACCATCGGGTTTCGCCTCTGACCATCGGCGGTAAGAATTCTTTTTTTTGGTCATCGTTGCCGTGTACCATTATGGTTGAGCCCACGTCGGGCACGCCAACCCGGGGCGCACCACGGACCGCGATCGTTTCATTCAGAATGAACTGTTCCATCGGAGAGAGGTCAGCACCACCATACTCTTTTGGCCATGCAGGTGCGATCCAACCTTTATCAACCAGCGCTGTCCGCCACTCTTTCAATGCGGCCTCCTTAGCGGGTGTGTTTTTCATGCTTCGCATAGTTCGCGGGTCATCATTTTTAGACATCTCTAATGCCTCAGGGAAATTGTCAGAGAAGAATTCTTCTACACTTGCTCTGAAAACTTGTTGCTCTGGACTATCTGCGAAGTCAACCATCTGAATCCTCATTCCCTGCGGTATGCAGCTCTCGACATTCATCATAACTAAAAAAACCAACTGTGGAGTTTGATTGCCTGGCCCGCAGATTCCCATATCTGTACTCAATGTATGATTCAATGCAGACCATATCTATATACATTGACGGCTAGGGGATTCATAATGGCAATTGCGCTGACGACAGAAACCAGCGATTCTCTCATTAGAACGTTGCGGGAATTGGTGCGGATACCATCGATCAGCTTGGAAGGGCCAGATTCTCCCTCAATAAACGAGTGTGCAAATCGGGTTGCCGATGAATTTCGTTCGCTGGGTGCCTCCGTGGAAATGTTGGAGATACCAGACGCCCCGCCGGCAGTGTTTGGGGAATTCAAGTCAAGCAACAGTGAGGCTCCCACGGTTCTTTTGTACAGTCATTATGATGTTCAACCGGTCGGAAATATTGAAGACTGGTCCCGTGAACCATTTGAACCCGTGGAGGATGGCGGACGTTTGTTCGGACGTGGAGCTAGCGATGACAAGTCGGGGATCGTGACTCATCTTGGAGCAATCCAATTGCTTCTGGATGAGCAGCAGAAACTGCCGTGCCACGTGAAAATTATCATCGAAGGTGAAGAAGAACTAGGCTCTCCTCATGCCTCAATGTTTATTGAAAAATATGGTGACAAATTACATGCAGATGCCGTGATAATTGCGGATTCATCCCATTGGTCGGTGGGGCAACCAGCGGTCACGTCATCGCTACGCGGTGTGGTTGATTGCGTACTCAGTGTCAGAACATTAAGTGCCGGGGTTCATTCCGGAGAGTATGGCGGGGCCGTGCCAGACGCATTAATGGCT
>PBOW01000073.1 GCA_002725365.1 Chloroflexota bacterium
CGGAGGTCAAACTCAACCCTCACGAGGACAGAACATGGAGCAGGCAATAGAGCTATCACTTGAAGAGGCATTTATAGGCATCACAAAAACAATACTTACCTCTTCGGACGGCAATATACCTGGGCGATTAGAGGTAAAAATACCAGCTGGAGTAAATGACAAACAGCGAATAAGGATTCCAAAAAAAGGTGGCCCAGGTAGCAATGGTGGCGGCCCCGGAGATCTGTTCATAGTTACGAGGGTCCGACGTCACCCCAGGTTTAGAAGGAGCGGCAATGACCTAGAGATAGACCTACAAGTCACTCCTGAAGATTCTGTTCTTGGAACAGTCATAGAAATAACCAATTTACAAAACAAAACCCTCGAAGTAAGAATACCGCCGCTTACACAAAACAACGCCCGAATCCGTTTAGCCGGCCAAGGAATGCCAAATTCTACTGGGGGATTTGGTGATCTCCTCGGGAATGTGGTGATCACAATACCAGAACGAGTAAGTTCAGAGGAGAAGAGGTTGTACGAACAAATTCGAAGCCTCAGGACTGAAAATTAGGAGACCCTATGACTAATCTTCCGCAAGATGAACCACTCTTCCAAATTTCGGTCGTCTCCAAAATTATCGGCATTCACCAGCAGACCATCCGATCATACGAGCGAATGGGATTCGTTCGGCCAGCAAGGTCAAATGGAAACACTCGACTATTTTCTTCAAGAGACATCGACCAGATAAGCCAAATAGTGAGCTGGATTAGCGATCTCGGCCTCAATCTAGCTGGTGTAGAGGTGATGTTGAGAATGCAAACTCAAATCAACGATCTAGAAACCAAGAAAAGATCACTGGAGGAAGAAAATGCGCGACTACGACAGCAAATAGATCCTCCGAATAGCCACAGAATGGATAAAGATGATGACCAAGAATTTGGTGCGAATTTTTTGAAGAGATTCCAGTAATAATTTTTCTTAGGAGAATTGAAAATGATGAGAAATGACCGTTTTACTGAGCAAGCCCAGGAGGTGATATCAGCATCACAGCAACTCGTCCGCGACGAAAGGCATCCGCAATGGGACGTAGAACATGTTTTCTTTGCACTCCTCGCATTGCCTAATGGCCTCGCACGAGACATATTCTCTGCCGCATCAATCGACGCGGATCAGATGCTTCGTGCCCTCCAAGAGAAGCTAAAGCATTCACCTAAACTTGGCAGTGATGTTGTCCAGATCTATACCACGCCCCGAATCATTGAAATGCTAGAGAGGGCTAACGCTGAAGCTACCAGACTAAAAGACGAATACGTGGGAGTAGAACACCTCTTACTCGCGGTAGCAGATGCTACTGATGGAGAGTCTGCGAGCGTACTTGAAGAGTTTGAAGTAAGTAAGGAACGCCTCTACCGAGCACTTCAAACTATCCGGGGAAGTGCTCGAGTAGACTCCCCTACCGCCGAGTCAAAATATCAAGCACTTACCAAATTTTCCCGTGACCTAACGGAATTCGCAAAAAGAGGCCTGCTCGATCCGGTAATCGGAAGAGACACCGAAATAAGCCGGGTGATGCAAATTTTGAATCGCCGAACCAAAAATAACCCAGTAATTATCGGGGAAGCCGGAGTCGGCAAGACCGCAATTGCTGAGGGTCTCGCAAAACGAATTATCGACGGAGATGTTCCTGACAGACTCAAAGACAAGAAGGTAATGGCTCTCGATATGGGAGCACTTGTTGCAGGTTCAAAATTCCGAGGTGAGTTCGAGGAACGTCTCCAAGGTGTCATGCAGGAAGTAAAAGATTCGGGTGGCGAAATTTTACTCTTTATCGACGAACTGCACACTGTCGTCGGTGCAGGTGGAGCAGATGGAGCTATTGATGCGTCGAACATGATGAAACCAGCCCTCGCGAGAGGCGAACTCCATGTGATTGGTGCAACCACCTTTGATGAATACAGAAAGTCAATTGAATCCGATCCTGCCCTAGAGCGTCGTTTCTCACCTGTGTATGTCGACGAACCATCTCTAGAGGACGCTGAAGAAATCCTCAAAGGACTGCGACCCACTTATGAGGAACATCACAAAGTGGAAATCACTGACGAGGCGATTAGTGCTGCTGTCACCTTGTCATCGAGATACGTGACAGAGAGACATTTACCTGATAAGGCGATTGATCTTATCGATGAAGCGGCTTCGAGGCTCGTAATCGAGAGTGAGGCAATGGCACCTGAGGTACGTGACCTGAAAAGCATGGTACAAAATGCTTCCGACAGGCTGGACGCAGCAGCCGAAAAGAAAGATTTTGAGCAAGCTGCTCTGATCAAACAGGAACTTATCACGATACAAAACGAATACGAAAGCCGACTGTCGGACTGGGAGTCTGAACACGGATCGACAAATGAGGTGGATAAACGTGACATCGCAGCTCTCATCGCGCAAATGACGGGCGTCCCCGTGGATCGAATGCTTGAAGCAGAGTCAACCAAGCTAGTAAATATGGAAGAAGTACTGCATGAGAAAATAATCGGACAAGATCGGGCGATATCAGCTCTATCGGATGCTATACGGCGCGCACGCTCAGGATTGAAGGATCCAAGACGGCCTATAGGTTCGTTTATCTTCGTTGGCCCCACAGGTGTGGGAAAAACTTATCTCGCACAGGCTCTCGCCGAGTACCTGTTCGATGATCAGGATGCAATCATAAGGCTAGATATGTCCGAATATGGCGAAAGTCATACTGCCTCTCGACTAATCGGAGCTCCGCCAGGGTACGTTGGGTTTGAGCAGGCTGGAGAACTAACTGAACGGGTAAGGAGGAGACCCTACCAGGTAATCCTTTTCGATGAGATAGAAAAAGCTCACCCAGATATATTCAATACACTACTTCAGATCATGGATGATGGCCGCCTGACAGACTCTCATGGCCGAACGGTAGATTTCAGCAACACAGTTCTCATTCTTACCAGCAACCTAGGAATCGATATTCAGAGAGAATCAGTGGGATTCTTGAGATCTACTTCTACCGACGA
Organism: Chloroflexota bacterium; assembly: GCA_002725365.1. GTDB lineage: Bacteria > Chloroflexota > Dehalococcoidia > UBA2979 > UBA2979 > UBA2979. The sequence goes on from PBOW01000073.1 coordinate 3,009, forward strand.
GGTAGCTGCTCAGAAGCTTCGAATCGAGAACTCTCTAAAGAAAACTTTCAGACCAGAATTCCTCAACCGACTTGATGAAATCGTTATATTCGAACCTCTGCAGGAGGAGGAAATTGCTGAAGTCACAAATCTTGAAGTTCAGGAGATCGTCAGACGTATCTCAAGCCAAAATATCAGGCTAGAAGTGTCTACTCAGGCCATCAAATACTTGGCGACTGAAGGTTACGAGCCTGAATTCGGAGCGCGGCCACTGAAGAGACTTATCGAAAAAAGAATTGAGAATATGTTGGCCCGTGCGATGCTCACTAAGGAAATTGAGGAAGGCACAACGGTACGCATTGATATCGACCAGTCCGAAAGCTCAGCAGAATTTGTCTTCCAAGTAGTTAGCGACAGCGAAGCTCGTGAAGAAGTCCTACTGACCCAAGAAACTTCATGAACTGAGGAGGCTTGAAATCGAACAACATAGCCAGATACCGCTTTTTCTATTGAATAAGGTGCTTTTTCCACGTCAAGAGATCACCCTACANATATTCGAGCCCCGGTATCGGGAAATGTTGGAATTCTGTATCGAGGGTTCAGTACCGTTTGGAGTCGTATCCATAGAANCNGGNGAAGAGGTCGGAGGTGGAGCAATTCCCAGAAGTGTAGGGACAACAGCAAGCATCCAACAAGTGTTGCCTATTACTAATGATCGCTTCTTAGTCTCGGCCCGGGGGGNAAAGAGGTTTCANATTGAAAGTGACATAGAGGAAATTCCTTACCCAACTGCACGAGTCGCTTTTTCATTACCGGANGACGACACAACNGTGAGANNCACCNGTNATCCTNAGCTTCTGACTCCCGAAATATGGAAACAATACCTNACCGTTGGGACACTTCGTGACCGAGTAATNGGNNCNTGGCAACCAAGTCCAAATAATCCTTTAACGGAACATCGATTTTGCGACTCAGTGGGCGCATATACAGAGGGTTATGCTTCGGACCTCTTACGACAGGATCTTCTATCTACATACGAAGCAAAGGATCGGATCCCAGTAGCGAATAGTCTTCTTAATCAAGCTATCCACAAATTAANTCGACAATTGAAGCTATTGGATGCAACAAGNGTTGGTGGAATTCACCAAAACTAGGACTCCATCGGNTANCCGGCTTCAGCCCAGGCCTCATGNCCGCCTTCAACNTTATACAAGTCCTCAAGACCGAGTGACGCTGCNAATTCNGCGGCGACTGCNGACCGCTGTCCACTTTTACAAATAAATANAATTGGTTTATCTGTAACGAGTTTTTCAGCATTAGCCANCACNGCCATATGCTGGATCCTCAATGAACCNGGAACGTGTCCTTCCGCGTGTTCATGCATTTCCCTTGCATCAATCACCTGTACATCTTCGTTGTCGATCATGCGTTTCGCCTCTTCAACATCGATTCGATAGAACGGTTCACCATCTAATTTAACTTTTTTTTCTGACATTTCANGTCCTTCCTGTCCAGCATCCTAACGTACCTCGGTTCCAGAGGCTGATCAAAGGCATCCAGTAACTTAATTTCGCCGGCACATAGCTGATAAACTTACCCTTGTTNATATTGTAATCTACAAAAAACTGGAGCGTTAAGCGTGCCAAAACTCCAAATCGATGGCCAACTGGTNGAAGTTCCTGAGGGTTCCTCTCTACTGGACGCAATCAAAACTGCGGAGGGTATGCTACCGCATCTTTGCAAGCCTGACGCCCGCGAACCGTTGGGCGCATGCCGCACATGCCTCGTCGAAATCTCAGGTAGCCCTCGTCTTACTGCGGCATGCCACACGCCAGCAGTTGACGGTCAGGAAATACTCACAAACAGTGACAAATCGATACGCGTTCGCAGAGGAGTACTTGATTTAACACTTGGCATGTCGTCGGACGGAAAAGGAAAGGGATTAGCCACACTTCATGCATCTCGACATGATCTCGAAAAATCAACCTATGTCCCTGCTCCCCGTCAGAGGGTTGATAACACTAATCCTTTTTTTAGTTTCAACATGGCTGATTGTATTCTCTGCGGAAGATGCATTGACGCCTGCCAAGATACCCAACATATAGGCGCAATAGGTATTAATGGTCGAGGACAAAGCGCAGTAATAGGGTCCGCATTTGATGCAGTCTGGGAAGATTCAACCTGCACTTCTTGTGGACAGTGTGTCTCACAATGCCCGACAAGCGCCCTAGTAGGTGTGAACCAGTATGCTCCNAGAGCACTCAATAGCAGCCTTGAGNTTCCAGTCATATCCGCTAAAAATGCCTCGGATAAACCAANCAGAATCTTCCAAACAGCTCANACCAATACAGTCACTGAAACGACCTGCCCATATTGCGGAGTGGGTTGTGGACTGAGAGTGCACACAAAAGGAAACGAAATTCTGTGGGTTGACGGTGTACCTGAAAATGGATCATCTGCCGGAATGACCTGTGTGAAAGGACGATTCGGCCTCGACTATGTTGACTCGCCCCGACGCCTTACAGAGCCTATGGTGCGCAAGAATGGAAAACTTACGGAGAGTTCATGGGACGAAGCATTAGATCTAATAGCTGACAAATTTGCGTCAGTTGTATCGACCGATCCAACCAATCCATCTGAAACATTCGGTGGAATCGCTTCGGCGAAAGCAAGCAACGAAGACGGCTACGTCATGCAAAAATTTGTCCGNTCTGTCATGGGAACTAACTCCATCGATCACTGCTCGCGCTTGTGCCACGCACCATCAGTCGTNGCTTTGATGGAACAGATCGGCTCAGGCGCAACCTCAAACTCCTACGAAGATTATGACAACGCTGGCACCCTTCTNGTNGTTGGAAGNGANACCGGACGGAACCATCCGGTTGTCGGATCNAGAATCCGGATGGCTGTTGAAGAACACGGCGCAAGTCTAATCGTGGTCAATCCTATCAAGATCGATCTATGCGAATCAGCAACTCTGCATCTACAACCAAAATCAGGTACTGACGTCACATTATTTAACGCAATTGCGCGTGTAGTTCTTGAGGAAGGCCTCGAAGACCAAGAATTTATTGCGGCGAGGACNGAAGGATTCGACTCGTGGCGTGAATCAATTCTCGCAGTTTCCTTGGAAGAATCTGCGGAAATAACTGGAGTGCCAGTCGCTGATATCAGAAAGGCTGCTTTCCTTTATGCCAATCCATTACCAGATGCGTCGGGAAATCCAAGAGGGTCTTGTCTCATCTGGGGTATGGGTGTCACACAGCACACGAACGGTTCTGATAATGCCCGCGCACTAATAAACCTTGCGCTCAGCTCCGGCCAAGTGGGAAAGCCCGGAAGTGGAATATCACCCCTTAGAGGACAAAATAACGTACAGGGCTGCTCGGACTCTGGCTGTCTTCCCAATATNTTTCCTGGGTATGAAGCCATTGGTGGAGATACTCACGAAAAATGGGAGCATGCCTGGGAGTCGCTNATTCCTCGAACGAATGGACTTCAGTCAACTCGGATGATTGAAAAGATGCTGGATGAAACTCTAACTACGATGTATGTAATAGGCGAAAATCCTTTGGTTTCAGACCCGTACTTGAGTCATGCACGGGAAGCATTTAACCGATTGAACTTTTTGGTGGTGCAAGACCTATTTATGCATGAAACGGCAGAAATAGCTGATGTTGTACTACCNGCNACATCGTTCGCCGAAAAATCAGGTACTTTCACAAATTCTGAAAGACGTGTACAACTCACCAGGCAATTTATTGAACCTGTAGGAAATACCCGCCATGACTGGGACATCACNGCAGATATTGCACGCCGGGTAATGAAAAGACTNGANCGCCCGTCAACACAATTTGANTANCAAGACTCTGCNCAGATATTTGANGAAATGGCATCGCTCACACCAATCATTGGTGGCATATCGCACGACCGAATAGAGCGAGAAGGCGGAATACAGTGGCCTTGTCCTGATGACGAACATCCCGGTACTAAACGACTCTTCGACACAGACTTCCCGAGAGGACGCGGATTATTTATCGCGGTAGATCAGGGGCCTCCAGCAGCCGAACTTCCTAGTCGCAGATATCCTTTCACTCTAATAACGGGGAGGTCTCTGTACCACTGGCATACCGGTGCTATTACGAGGGAGGTACCAAACCTCCTTAAGAAGGTACCGGTCGTGACAGTCGATATTCACCCGGACGATGCTCGACAACTAGAGATATCAGACGGTCAAGATATACAAATAAGCTCACGGCGCGGCGAAATCATAGCCCAAGTTCATGTTGTCGAACGAATGCAACGAGGTGACATCTTCGTTCCGTTCGTAGCTCTCGAAGGTGTCGCAGCGAACATCCTCACTAATGATGCTCTTGACCCGCCGAGCGGCATCCCAGAATATAAGGCTTGTGCCGTCAGGATCGATCTACCAGGAAGCACAAGGAAGAAAAAGAAACCACAAAGAGCTGAAATATTAAGGTGATATGCCTTAAGCTGTGCCAAGAAATATATAAGGAGACTANCNATGGCAACACCCACCACNGAATACGCCCTGTATGAAAAGAAAGGACATGTAGCNTTTATAACTATTAATCGGCCAGAGGTTATGAATGCTCTTCANCCTGCTGCCTCACANGAAATAGCTGCTCTTTGGGATGACTTCCAAGAGGACGATAATCTCTGGGTTGCTATCTTAACTGGTGCTGGATCACGGTCGTTCTCCGCAGGAAATGACTTGAAAGCTCAAGCAGCGGGAGTCGGGCGACTCGAGCCTGGAATCGTTGCACGGCAGGGTGGCTTCGGTGGTATCACGAGTCGATTTGATCTGCATAAACCNGTAATAGCTGCAGTCAACGGCTGGGCTATGGGTGGTGGATTCGAGATGGCACTAGCGTCTGACATCATCATCGCGTCAGAGAATGCGCGTTTCGGGCTGCCAGAACCT
>PBOW01000074.1 GCA_002725365.1 Chloroflexota bacterium
AACCCCTGTACTCACAGCGATCGCTATGGCCGCCCACATGACTCGAGTACGTAATTCAAGGAGATGCTCGATTAAGGTCATCTCCTCCGTATTCTCGGGCTCGGCTCCTAATTCACGTGGAGTTTGATTATCGGTATCAGAACCTGAAGTCATGGGTGTTATTCCTGAGGCCTCTGCTGTTCTAAGAGTCGTTCTCTGATTTTTTGTCGGAGATGAACTGCAGTCCCTGCGGTTTGTCGGAAGTGTCGGATTCAGGTACGGGAGGACTAGCCGGAATGATATCGCTGAAATCTGCAGCCGTCCCAACTGCTGTTTGAACATTGGTACCTTCAGTAGACAAATCCTTCTCGAGTTCTGTTGTGATTTCTCGCAGCTCTCCTAACTCTTTCTCTTGAAATTCAACTTCCTCTTGAATTTCATCAACGGCCTCTCGCACATCTTTCATTACCTCAGAACTAAACGCCCGCGCAATACGAAACCATCGCCCAGCTTGCTTCATCATTTCAGGGAATTTGTTAGGGCCGACGATGATCAGCCCAATTATGGCCACGAGTAGGGCCTCAAACACACCAACTCCAAATAAGTTCATAGCAGGATCATACCTCAGTATTCTCAGCGCCGACGAAGGAACAAGGTAATACCGTCAGGCCATTTCACTCTGCTGGGGAGAGGAATGAAGCCTAGTCTTCGACCCCAGCATCCTTAAGAAAATCAACCGCATCTTGCACTGATCTAATCTTCTCAGCATCCTCATCCGATATTTCTAGTGAGTTTTCATCTGTAGAGAATTCTTCTTCGAATGACATGATCAACTCTACAAGATCGAGTGAATCAGCATTTAAGTCATCGATGAAGGATGCCCCTAAGACAACCTCATCTTCTTCCACTCCTAATTGTTCTGTTACAAGGTCTCGTACTCGTTCAAAGACAGATGCCATACCTCTTTATCCTTTCACACTTATGTATTTTGTTGTTGATCACGCACAATACCACCAAGTACGCCATTCACAAAGCGCCCAGACGATTCAGCTCCAAACTTCTTTGCCATGTTCACGGCCTCATTTATTGCGACTCGTTCAGGAGTATTTTCACTCTCCAGAGTATCAAACAGGAGTTCGTATACCGCAAGCCGCAGGATCGCCCTATCAACTGGTGGCATATCACCCAGGGGGAATGCTGGTGCAAATTCCGAAATTTTGTCGTTGATTTCTATTAAATTGTTGCCGACACCCTCGACCAGTTTCCAGGCGAAGATAACGTTCCTGCCCTGATAACCATTAGTCTCAACTATCTGCTCAAAAGTGATACTGTTTTTGTTTTCTCCAGTATCGTTGGCATACAACGATTGAAACGCTAATTCACGTGCANCAGATCGACTAAGTACTTTTATCGAGGCTTGTTCTGAATCAGTCTTGTTATTCATTANGCAGTAACCGTGCCACCATCAACATTGATGACTTGCCCTGTGATGTAAGCGGCTGCATCGGTNGCCAGATATCCAACAAGTGAAGCTATCTCTTCGGCTTTTGCCGGGCGTCCCATGGGAGTTTTAGTTAAAATATGAGTGATCTGTTCACTCGTNAGTCCAGCAGTCATATCGGTTTCGACGTANCCTGGAGCGACGCAATTAACGGTTATATTGCGACCCGCAAGTTCTTGAGCCAACGCTCGACTGAAGCCGTGTATTCCTGACTTAGCAGCAGCATAATTTGACTGGCCAGCCTGTCCTACAACTCCTACTACAGACGAAATATTGATTATTCTTCCCCATCTTTGTTTAATCATTAGNTTCGCGGCTGCTCGAGATGTCAAAAACTGTCCCTTTAAATTTATCTCAAGCACGTCATCCCACTGNTGATCTGTCATTCGCATTAACAAACTATCTGCCGTGATACCCGCGTTGTTTACCAAAATATGCAGCCCGGCGTATTCATCGATGATGTCCGTTAATAATTTGTTGACCTCCGTGACATTAGTGACCTCGAGAGGCCTCGCAGCTGCCCGCACGCCATATCTTGCTTTGAGATCTTCAGCGAATGCTGTGGCCTCAGCTGGATTGGAGCGGTAGGTCAAGATTACATCAGCTCCCATGGCAGCTAATAGCTCAGAAATGGCTTTGCCGATACCTTTAGAACCAGCCGTTATTAGACACACTCTGCCCTTAAGTTGGAATGTTTCGACCGTAGNTTCGGAAGTTTCGACATCAGATGTCATTGCTTTTCTATGTCCTCAACAGTGCCTATGTTATTCAAATCAAAGTCCGAATGGGTTCTCTTAGCTGCACCAGTTAATACTCTCCCAGGCCCGAATTCAAAAAGGGAGCGGACGCCCTCCGAATGCATATGGTTAACGCCNTCCAGCCAGAGTACAGGGGCGGTGATCTGAGCAAGTAATTCGGCGGCNATACTCTCTCCGGAAACTATCGTGTCTGCACTGACATTTGAAACTACTGGGATTATCGGGTCAGCGAATACGAAGTTTTCTACAATATCAACCATCCCGTCGGCAGCTGTTTGCATTAGTGGGGTATGAAACGCACCAGCGACACTAAGTGGCACNACTTTTGCAGCACCTGCCTNAGCTGCTGCTTCCATGGAATCGCTGACCGCTTTTTCACTTCCACCGATAGTGACATTTCCCGGGGCATTGATATTGCATATGTTGGAGGNATTATTGATACACAATTCCTGTATNGTAGGTACATCAAGGCCGAGGATCGCTGCCATAGTGCCGNCCTCAACGTCGCAAGCATCCTGCATTAATTGGCCTCTCGCTTGGACCAGTTTTATGCCATCNGCGAAACTTATAGACCCAGAAACTATCAATGAAGCATATTCTCCAAGTGAATGACCAGCAGTAAACGCAGGCCGTACTGTAATTTTCCCGGCATCATGTGCGGCAAGCAGCGCCGCGATGGAGTGGGTAACCAGTGCCGGTTGTGTAAATTTTGTTTGCGAAAGCGTCTCACTCGGNCCGNTAAAACAGATTTCTGCCAAGTCAAAGCCCAAGGCCTCATTGGCCTCACTGAATACCNGTTCAGCCACTTNAAATGTGCCAGCGAGATCTTGTGCCATNCCTACAGATTGTGCACCCTGACCAGGAAATATCCAGCCGTGGGAGCGATCTTCAGGCAATAACCTAAGTGACTCTAAGCGACTATCAACTGAGCTGACATGACTAGACGTCATTTGTCGTCGTATCCACTTGATCGGCGACTAGGCGGCCTTTCCTATCCCTTTCGGCTCCTGCCGTGTGGTTCATCTTCCATCCACCACTTGCTCTGTCACGGACGATCTGCGGAAGACCAACATGGTGATGGCTTCGTCGATGTTGTTGCTTGGCTTTCGGTGTCCGTCTTTTTGGTACGGCCATCTTCTGTTCCTCTTTCTTTACCCTCTTCAAGTACTCCGTATTATCTCATACATAGCATCAGGATGAATGTCTTCAGAGGAGTATTCTATTACGACTCTTCTTTACAGGCGCACTCGTCGGTATTTAAATTCTGACCGCATCCACTGCACAAGCCGAGACAATACTGTTGACATCGAGGTGCGATAGGGATCTCAGTCTCTAGATATTGACGGAGTGCTTCATTAATATTCAGGACCATGCGATCATCTATTCTAAANTCGTCTTCTTCACTTGGTAGTAGGGTGCCCAAATCTGGATGGTATTTGGGCACAAATTCTTCCCGGAATGAGACATCCAAATCAGTTTTGAATTGGGTAAGGCAGCTTGAGCATTCCAGGCCAATATTGCTAACACGCAGATCGGCACTTACCAATATCCCGTGTTCCATCTTCATTAGGGCCAAGGACCCCATAACTTCTTGTAATTGATACTTCTCGTCAACCAGAAAAGTTCGGGTGGAACCAGGTCTTTCCTGCAGCAATGCAGACACGTTGTATTCCAACTTACTCGACCCTTACTTATGAGCTTCTGAGGACTCATATGAACCTCAATGATTATAGGCGGTCAGGGGGCCGATAAGCCGAATTCTGTCTACTCGGTGAGCCTACTACCGAGAACGGACGATCATCCATCTGGGGTGACAATTACTTGNCACCTCATGCGGCCTACCCGAGGCTAGAGCCGGACACNCGAAACCTCCTATTTGGCCTTGCTCCGAGCGGGGTTTGTCTGGCCGCAATGTTACCAATANGCCGGTGCGNTCTTACCGCACCATTTCACCCTTACCGTTAAACGGCGGTATATTTCTGTGACACTTTCCGTCGGCTTGCGCCGCCCGGCTGTTAGCCGGCGCCCTGTCCGGTGGAGTTCGGACTTTCCTCCACCAAAGTATGTTTGGCAGCGATCGTCTNGCCCCCTGACTAATCAACATTACCACGATCGAGGGNTCGCTTGTATGAAATCAATTACNTGTATCTCGGATCAATCTATGATCGGGCGTAAATAAACAGTAGTTTTTTCTGTATCTAAGATGATGTGGTGTACTACAGCGTTGAGTAAGTCTTTCAGTTGAAGTNAATCGAGACTCGTCCAATTAGTCTGTAGGTCGGTGATAAGCCTAGATGAATTTTGTCGAGGNCCTGTAGCNTGTTCNGCTCGCGAGAAAATATTCTCAAGTGTCGATCTGCCTGCCTNATTGATCAGTTGCGGAAAGGTTATTCTGTTTTCGACCCAGCGATCCAAATAAGCGGAGACNTCTCGATCTGTTCGCTCAATTCGGGCATGGTTAGTGGCAAACTCNGTTGCAGTTCGTCGATCAGTTTCTACAAAATGATACTTTCNTTCAACTAGAACTTTTCTGACTGCGGTCAACAGGCTTGTTTCACTTGCGCTGCGATACTTGCATCTGCCCTGATTTGTCGCAGCAGAGCACCTGTAAAGTTTCTCCTGTTGCTGTGTCGTAGGATTAGTTCGGACTGCTCCAATCATACTGGAATTGCATGCACCACATAGGACTAGGTTGGACAGTACATATTCGTGACGGACAGCCGTAGAACTTCTCTGGGATTCGATTCGCGACTTTCGCTCCTGTTTCTTGCGGTTAGCAAGTTTATACGTTTTTGAATCGATGATTGCTTCATGCGCCTGAGGGATTACCGTTCCAGATCTCCTGTATACGCCCGTATAAACCTCGTTTTGGAGTATTGTGCGAACCGACGAAACGGACCACGGACGATTTCTCCTTGTGAGGTATCCACTGTCATTTAATTTCCTAGTTATTTTCCTCAGCCCAATTTCGTCTGAAACGTATGAATCGAAGATTATTCGAACTACTTTAGCCTCATCCTCCTGCGTGACTAGAGTTCTGTTTTGTGCTTGATAACCGTATGGTGTCCGTCCCAGACTGAGTGTTCGTCGAGCGAGGTTTCTCAT
>PBOW01000075.1 GCA_002725365.1 Chloroflexota bacterium
CACCACTTTCGATTGCAGCTAGTGTGCTGTTGATCCCCTCCACGTACGCTTTACCTAACTGGTCTCTTTTTTTTCGCAGTCTCAAACTGCGAGCCTCAATAATATGAGGATTCCGTGTGGATGTTATAAGTGCGTTAGAGGTTTTCACGGTAATCCAATGTGATTCAGTTCATGGATCTTTAGTCTACTATCGTGGCCTCTTTCGTCCAAAGTGGGTATTGAATGGATGCTCGGGGAGGAGTTGCTTGTTATGCTAGTTCAATGATTGAACGAATTACTGAACTAGTCCAGCACTATGAGTCTCTGGAAAAAATGCTCACCGATCCGGAGATATTGGCAGACCATAATCGTATTCGCGAAATTTCCCAAGAACGCTCTAACCTCAGTGTAATAGTCAGTAAATATCATCAACTCGAAGAAATAGAGAGCGCTCTCAATGATGCTCGTGGAATGCTAAGGGACGACGATGAAGAAGTTCAAGAATTCGCACGAGTTGAGATAGAAGATCTCGAACCGAAATATAGTCAGTTGGAGCACGAACTTAAGGTTTCACTTCTTCCGAAAGATCCAGCCGATGAGAAGGATGTAATCGTCGAAATTCGAGCCGGTGCAGGGGGGGACGAAGCTGGACTATTTGCTCACGATCTTTATCGAATGTATCAGCGATATGCTGAACGCCAGCGCTGGCAAGTGGAAGTGATAAATACGTCGGCTAATGACGCAGGGGGATTTCGCGAGATCACCTTCGAACTCAATGGTAGTGGTGCATATAGCAGACTCAAATATGAGTCGGGTGTACATCGTGTACAGCGTGTTCCCGAAACTGAAACACAAGGTCGAATACATACATCAACGGCAACGGTGGCTGTTCTTGCTCAAGTTGATGACGTTGATATGGAGATCAACTGGGACGAAGTGAGAATTGACACGTACCGAGCTGGCGGAGCTGGCGGGCAACACGTTAATAAAACTTCTTCCGCAGTCCGTTTCACACACGAACCAACAGGGATAGTAGTGACATGTCAAGATGAGCGGTCCCAGCTAAAGAATCGTGCTAAGGCAGAAACGGTCTTACGTGCACGCCTGTATGAAATTGAAAGAGATAAGATCGTCGCCGAACAAGCAGATGCGAGGCGCTCTCAGGTCGGATCAGGCGATCGCTCAGAAAAAATCCGGACGTATAATTATCCGCAGGACAGGATCACGGATCACCGTATAAATCTATCTACCCACGGCTTGCCGAAGATTCTTGATGGTGAAATCGACGTATTGATAGATGCAGTTGCCTCTGAGGAAGAAGCTCGAGCACTGATGACCGCTGATTCTCCTGCGAAATAAAGTGAACTAAAAATTCTGTTCGAAGGCAATCGTGATGCCGTCAGCTACTAAGTCTTGGAAAGCTTCAGGTGTGACATCTAAGTATTCTTGGAGCACGTCGGCAGTATGTTCACCGAGCAGTGGAGATCTTCCCGGTAGCAGTGCTCCTGACATGCGTAGCGGGTGCCTCATCAATTTTATCGTCCCGTTCACAGGGTGCTGAACCTCTGTAATGAAGTCTCGGGAAGTAAGGTGCGGGTCCGAGAATAGATCAAGAGTGTCAAAGACGTACGAAGCAGGCACTCCGCCTTCAGCAAGAATTTTCATTGCGTCTTGCTTGGAATGTTGAATAGCCCATTCTTGAATAATCTCTCGAAGCTCGGCTTCGTTCGCAACTCTTGCTTCAAGAGAATCAAATTTCGGATCAGCCAGCAATTCCGGTCTTTCGATTGCCGCAAATAATGCATCTTGCTGGACTAAGGTTACAGGGAAGATCATGACATAGTCGTTTGGGCCACCACCTCTGGTCCGATAGAGGCCGCCACCTGTGCGTCCTCTTTTGGTGCCATAGCGCTGAGCCGGGTGTTTCCCCCAATTATCGAGATCGAGGGTTTTCATGAAAATGGTTACCGCCTCTTGCATGGAGACTTCTATGGTCTGGCCTTGTCCGGTTTGTTGAGCTTCAATATAGGCTGCTAGAATTCCCAGTGCCATTTGAATGCCTGTGCCGCTATCCCCTATTGTCGGGGCAACTACTTGCGGAGGTCCATCAGGGTCACCTGTGACGGAATACGTACCAGCCGCTGCTTGAGCCACCCAATCATAAGCGTTGTAGTCTGCATATGGTCCAGAGAGTCCGAATCCTTTTATACGTCCGTAAATTAGCTTTGGGTTAACTTTTTGCATTACATCAGCTGTTATATTGAGATTTTCCATTACCCCAGGTCCATAATTCTCGACGAACACATCACAGTTCTTAGCTAGATCGAGTAGAATTTCACGCCCTCGGCTTTCTTTTAGATTCAGTACAACTGACTTCTTTCCACTGTTATAGTTCATGAAATATTGTGAGTCGCCGGGCATATTCACGCCGGCAGCACCCCGACCCGGATCTCCAGCGATTGATTCGATTTTGATAATTTCTGCGCCGAGCCATGCGAGGTACTGTGTGCAGGAAGTGCCTGCTTCGTACTGTGTCATGTCGAGAACGCGAATTCCTGCCAGGCTGCCCATGCTGTTTCCTTCGTTCATGTCTTGATTGCTATCGGATTCTACCAGAAGGAGGCTCGATTATTCTATTTTTCTTGGGCACTGAACGTGTTGTCTGAATCGGGGAGGATACCCATTTCTCGCGCGGTGGAGTTAAAGATACCTACTGTCATAGTTGAAGTTTCGACTTTTGCCCGTTCGCTATATAGCATTCCTCGACGTAACATTGTCTCTTTATCTGTCGGATCTGAGTTGAAGGCGATATCTGCTAACTTGCAGGCTAACCGCCATTCTTCTTGCGCTGCTAATTCCACGGCTCTTTCCATTAAGGCCTCTTTCCCGTTGGGGATTAATCGCACTAATTCCACCGCCATATTTGCCTCGCTGGGTGGTTTTAGATTTGCAGGCTGGCCGTCGTACCAGCCTCCATATAGTCGCCATATATTTCGTATTATGAATTCGGGCTCGTCGTAAACAGGTTGAAGGAAGTGTTTTTGTAAGAGTGTTTCAGGCACGGTTACTTCAGATAATATGGTGTCCAAAGGGACACCAGAATTCATGAGTTGGATCGTCTGATCTTCCAATGTCTGGAGATATTCAGCTGTACTGACCAACGCGTCACGGACCCGTTCCTTTCCAATTATTGGCGGTCCGTGTCCAGGAAGGATAATTCGTGCATTCAGCTCGTTCATATGCAGCAGGCTGTTAGCCCAATCACCGCTATACCGCTGCACTTTTTGTGGATTGCCAGCGTTAGGGGCTGTCCAGACAAATAGATCACCAGTACAGATTGTTTCAAGGTCCGGAATATGTAACCACAGGGCATCGTCAGTTTCTCCGCGGGCGGGATTAATCTGTACCGTTACTGATCCGACATCGAGTTCGGTGGGGTCACTGATCTCTCTAGTAGGTCGAACATAGTCTTTCTTCCATGATCCGACACTAGCACCGCCTCGGAATTGCCTGCTGTTGATTACTTCATTAAATCCTGCGGTTTTAGCATATCGGTTAAAGCGTTGATTAATCGCAGGATGCGCAAGAATTTCAGGGCTATTCCACCCGTTTTCATTAGCTTCGTTGATATAGCGCTCGGCACCGAAGCAGTGATCGTGATGACCATGCGTGAAAACCACTGCCTTGACAGGTAGATTTGGGAAAATCCCCCTAATCTGATCAAATTTGCGTTCCGCATTGTTGGTCGCTCCTGGATCCACCACGAGTAACTCTGTGCCACCATGAATCAGACTGAGATTGGCAAATGAGGATGCAAACCATACCCCGTTGCTAACTTCTTCGAATGTATTCAGTGCTCTCCAAGGATGTCTGTCTGAAGTTGGGCCCTCAGTCCACATTTGATCTGCATATTCAACTAGAGTGGGCATAGTTCAAATCTTCCTTCCCTTTTCATGTGTTTCGATCAACACGCCAGAAGCGCGACAGAACGGAGTCGTTGTAGTTATAGGCATCATGATAGTAGTTGGTCAAATTTGATGGCGTCTGGAGAACTTGATCCTCAGACGCTAACGGTATTAGCGCTGGCCCGAGATCAAGTAAGCGCCGTTGAGCTTCTAAATGGAAGTATGTTCTCTCCCAAGGCAGAACAGTTGCGTTCGCTTTTTCGAGGATCGAGTTGACCTCAGGCGACGAAAATGCCCAATAATTTGCAAATCGGGTATCTCTCTCGTTATGAGCAAATATTTTCAGAGCTTGGTTTGCGTTCTGGAACCCGTCGAGATGCAAGAGTGCCATTTCACACTCGCTAGTATCAAGATCGTCTTGGAAGAGTTCCGGCGATGTAGGTTCAAGTTCTACATTGAAGCCAGAGGCTTGGAGCTGGTCTCGAATCAACAGAGCTATCGATGTATCTGGCATCATATTTTGGTGTAACAATCGCAGCCGTTGCCCCTGATAATTAGCTCCGAGAGCTAATCTCTTGGCGTCGACGGAGTCAAATACAAAGTTTTTATTTGTCTCAATTTCTTCTCGTGGAAGAATGTCGGCTCGATACGGTCCGGCAATTAGTGTCGGCTTTCGTCCACTTATTTGCTTACTTATTTCGTTGGAATTAATTGCTTTTGCAATTGCGATGCGTATTCTTTGATCATTCATCAGTTTTGTAGGAGCGGATATGTCGTCTGACCGACCAGTATGAATTCTTAATCCGAGGTACCACTGGCCAGTTCCAATGCGGTGTTGTAGCGAGCCAGAGATAGAGTGGAATGCTGTTTTGTCATTAGTGCCCGTCAATATCTCAGGTATAACCGGCCCATCAGCCATGGCCTCCTTGGAAGCCTCTTCTTTGAAGTGAATCTCTGCTATGCTGGCCCGTTTAGATCGCGCATACTCCTGATTTCTTCTGAGGTATCGAGTCCCATCTGACTTGGACACAGGAATGAAGGGGCCGGAACCGACCAGGTCACTGATACCGGGATAAGACTGCAGCCCCCTAATTTCACCCTCTATGGAGGCTAATTCGTCAAAAAAAGTTGCGTATACTCCGTCTAATTTTATTACGACGTGTTCCCTCAGACTGTCAGTATGGACAAATCCGTTCATCTCCGTTACAACCTGGCTCCATAAGAATGTGTCGGCTTGTCTGGCTCTCTCCGCATTATCGAGTATTGTCTGTGCGGTGATGCTAATAGCGTCGGCATTGTCGATTGAGTGGAATGACCGTCCAGGTGTAAGTTCAAAATTGAAAGTCAACGGATCGATCCATTCCACGCGCTCGGCTAATCCCGGGGTGAGGTTCGAATTTCTGGGGTCGATGTGGAGTAGCTTTTCGAAAACCAAGGAATGCTCATAAGTTGATAATTTAGATGTGAAGTCCCCCTCCCTGAAATCAACCATTTGTAACGAATCTTCACTCGGTAGGTAGGATGATAGATTTGGTTTTCGTAANNTTATGCGCGTAGTCGNGGTAGTAGGNCGGGNCACTACATCTATCGCGGAAGGTCTCTTTGGTGTTGGCAAAATTCCCTCACATCCTGTCGAAGCTATCGCTAACGAGCTGCAGGCGGCGACTATGAATCTTCGTCGTGTGAGTCTTTTTGCCATAAGAGAGTCTCTAGTATCCTATAAGGTAGTTTAAGAATCATTTTAACCATAGCGTTCAGACGAAAGCATAATAAGTGGACAGTATTTCAGGCGAACCTGACTACAGCAGGCCAGCTAATCCATGGTTTAGACTCCTGCTGGCAGGGTTTCTCTTGTTGCTGGTGCTTGTCGGTTTCGGATATTGTACGAGTCAATTTTTCAGCACCCCGGATCCGGTAGTTAGAATCGAAGCGACAGAAGTACAGGAGGGCTTGCCCCGTTTTGTGCCTATCCCAGTATTTGGGGCCGATACTGAGGGGTCCACATATGGTGTTTGGATAGTGGTTACAGATGATCAGATTGCAGGATATGTCTCGTATGGCGAAACTGGTTGCCATGTCAGATGGAATCCAGTTTCGGGAATATTCTCGGACTCTTGTACTGAAGCTAGTTACGATATCGGGGGCTCGCGTACAACACCTAGCTCAGGTCGTGATTTGCATGAAGTTATCGTCCGATACGACCCATCGGTCCTTGGTAGATACGTCATCGACTTAGAGTATATTTATCTAGCGAGATGCGTGGCGAACTCAATCGGAGCTTGCTCAACAGGAGACGATGATGAAAAGATATCGTTGCCAGCCAGTCAAATTTCTCTAGTGCTTGACTAGGTTTACCATATACCTAGAGCCATTTTGACCTCATCCGATGCCATCGTTTTCGGGTCCCAAGGCGGAGCCCACACCAGATTCACTTCAACGTCCTCAACACCATCCATCTGCATTACTTTGTGAAAGATCATACCTTGAAGCATCGGACCCACAGGGCACGCAGGAGAAGTAAGTGTCATGTCAACCGTGACCATTCCTTCGTCATCTGCCTCAACTCCGTAGACCAGACCTAGTTCGACAATGCTCATTCGAAGTTCCGGGTCCTCTACCCCTTTAAGTTCTTCCATGATTGCTTCTTCACTAAGATTTGCTACTTCCACCATTAAAGTTCCTCCGCTCTCAGCTATTCCGTTGTAACCTCGACACCGTTATTTGTGGATAAGGCCTGCTCCAAAGTCTTCCATCCAAGGGACGCACATTTGACCCGTGCGGGGAACTTCGAGACACCTATCAGTGCGTCAATATCATCGAACCCAACCGCATTTGTGGGAGCAGATGTTGTCATCATCGTCTGAAAAGCAGCGATACCGTCGAGTGCGTCAATCACTGACTGGCCCTGGACAAATTCGGTCATCATGCTTGCTGAGGCCTGAGAAATTGCACAACCCGATCCCGTAAAACCGATCTGTTCCACCTTCTCACCTGTGAGGGTTAGTGTGATCTGAATTTGATCTCCGCATAGGGGATTTGAGCCATCAGCAGCGCAATTCGCAGCAGGCAAAGTTACATTGTTTCGAGGTTGTTTATAGTGATCTAAGATAAGTTCCCGATATAGATCATCGAGTAAGTCATTTGACATTGTCACTCCATACTGTCAACGGTTTCTAGCCGAAATATTTAACTACCTGGTTCAAGGTGTCTGTCAGGTGGTCTATCTCCGCCTCTGTATTATATAGATAGAACGACGCTCTTGCGGTAGCAGGAACATTTAGTGCTGACATTACAGGTTGCGCACAATGGTGTCCTGCTCGAATAGCAATTCCTTCTGAGTCGAGGAACTGGCCGATGTCATGTGGATGGATTCCCTGCAACGCGAAGGAGATCACTCCACCTCTTTTTTCCACGTCACTTGGTCCAAAAATAGTTATTTCTTCGATCGAATTCAATTTGTCCAGTGCAAGTCCAGTTAGTTCTTTTTCATGATTCCGGATAGAAGTCATACCAATGTTGTCCAAATAATTGCACGCGGCTCCAAATGCGATTGCACCTTCTATATTTGGTGTACCTGCCTCAAATTTTGCAGGGATTTCGGCCCACGTCGATTGAGACATAGTGACCGTGGATATCATGTCTCCTCCAGTCATGAAAGGTTGCATGGTGTCTAGAACTTCAGCCTTGGCCCACAGGAGACCGATTCCAGTAGGTCCGAGCATTTTGTGTGCCGAGCAGGCAAAGAAATCAGCGCCGAGAGCAGCCACATCAGTTTGCATATGAGGAGCTGATTGGGCCCCGTCAACTAGGACTAATGCGTCATGCTTCTTGGCCATTTCGATGATATCGGCTAGGGGAGTTATGTTGCCCAAAGAATTTGCCATAGCGGTAATGGCGACGAGCTTTGTTCGGGGTCCAATGATTTCAGCAGCCGCATCAACATCCAATGAACCATCTGCGAGCATCGGAATGAATCTCAGTGACACATTAAGTTCATCTCGGATGATTTGCCAAGGGACTATATTCGAATGGTGCTCGATCTCGCTTATGACGATCTCATCACCTTCCTGTAAGTTGGATTTACCCCACGCTGATGCGACCAGATTTATAGACTCGGTTGTATTTCTGGTGAAAATACATTCGCTTGCGGAGGGCGCACCTAGGAATTCTGCAATAGTATTTCTTGCACCTTCATATAGATCTGTGGATTCCACGGAAAGAGTATGCACACCTCGATGGATGTTTGCGTTGTGATCTCGGTAAAACCTTGTGATTTCTGCGATAACTTGAACCGGAGTTTGACTGGTCGCTGCATTGTCCAGATAGACGAGGGGTTTGTCATTACCGACCGTGCGTTTCAAGACGGGAAAATCGCGCCGGATCTGTTCGATGTTTAGCCCTGTGAGGTGTTCCTTATCTGTCATTTTAAAATAACCTTCTTAAGAACTTGCTTGGTGGTCTATCGCCATATAACCATTGTCTTGTAGTGAAACTGAATAGGCCAATATAGACCTAACAGCAGGTAGGCTTTTTGCTGCTCCAGATACGCAATCAAACGCGGCCCCGTGCCTCGGGCAAATCACCCGATTGTTTTGGAGATAACCCTCTCCTAGAGTGCCGTTGTCATGTGAGCAAAGATTTTCTACGGCACCCCAAGTGTCGTCCGGCAGATGGGATACCACTATTGAAATCATTTCATTGGTATAGATTCTAATTGTTCCAATTGGCACTTCAGCAGGCGGAAAGATGAAAAGGGGTCCCGGGCTTTCTGGATTCATAATTGCCGCTCTAGTCCAAGATGGAGTTCTCAAGCTTACTATCGATGTCCTCTCGAATACTGTCGCTCAACGCACTGTCTTTAAGCGTATCAATTATGGGTGCCATGAACCCTGCCACCAACATTTTGAGTGCAGATCGTTTATCCAGCCCGCGAGACATTAAGTAAAAAAGCCCATCATCATCAACCGGCCCGACTGTGGCTCCATGTCCGCAGCGGCTGACATCGTTTGTCAGTATTTCTAGTACTGGATCTGAATCAGCTTTGGCATTCGAAGCTAACAGCATATTCCGGTTCTCTTGATTTGCTGATGATCCGCCAGCACTTTCCAGTACCCGTGTGATCCCGTAATACACAGCCCTTGATTGACCTGCGAGGGCTGTTTTTATTCCGACGTCTGAAGTCGATTGTCGACCCGAATGCTCTTGCACAGTCATGAAGTCAAAGTGCTGGGTTCCGTCCCCAACAGCAACACCTTTGACATCCGAGTGCGATCGTTCTCCCAATAGGCTCACGTCATATCTGTGTTTCACAACAGAACCACCAAGAGCGATCGTTGCTATGCTCAAATCCGAACCTTCAGCAAGTTCAGCTCTGACAGTCGTGAATTCTTTCAGGTTTATTCCCCATTTATTGATGATATTCAGTTCAAGTTTTGCGTTAGTCCCTAAAAATATTTCAATGGCTCCTAAAACAACCAAAGGCGCATTATCTGAATTCAGTTGAATTAGGACGCTCAGTGACGCATTCTTTTCAACCTCGATCAATATCCTGGGATGGAGAGAATCAGTTTCTCCAGTAAGATTGATGTCGATTGTGACTTCGGCATTATCTCGGTCCGCTGATGAAATATAAATTCCTTGCTTCCACGATAACGAATTCGATGCTAAGAGAAGGTCCTCGTCTGGCGGGATTAATGTCCC
>PBOW01000076.1 GCA_002725365.1 Chloroflexota bacterium
CACAATCACCACAATTCAGTTCTTTAAAGAAGATGTGTTCTCCGGCATAACGTATCCGTCGGGAGGCTTACCACCGATCATGGACACTCGTGGAATGGGTGGAAGCAGAAACGGCCTCAGTCTTGCGTTATCAACGTATTCAAAACCGGAATTTTTCGCAACATCAATGAGGGTATTTATTGGGCGAAGGCACGGTGGTGAGACGTACCGGGACAGCACTCCCGAATTCCAGCGATTGAGAAGCTTACTGCTGGAAGGACCAAATTCCCAGACAACCATTAGGCCGCCGGGCGCTAAGACGCGATGGATTTCTGAGAATAGAAGTAGGAGATCGGGGTCATCTAAATGTTTGATCACATAACCGGCGGTCACGAGCGAGAAGGTATTGGTTGCGAACGGCAGGTTCGTGCCAGAGGCCTCAACGTATCTGTTGGTGTTGTCGTCCGAGTCGGCAAGTCGTAAGGCATTGTGAGATAAATCGACACCAACAGAGGGCAATGTCGCACCTACTCGACTATTGAGATGCTTCACGAGGGCACCAGCCCCGCAACCAATATCTAGGTGAACCATAGTGGAATCAAGGTGGAGTTCCTCAGGTAGACGGACTAGCGGTGTTGACGCCAGCCAGAGACCGAAGGGTCCAAACAGCAGACGGGCTGAGAGACCTTTTGGCCCGCCTGAGCCGAACCATGTGTTGTATTCGCCTTTAGCGCGTTGCAGTGACGTCATTGGTGGCTAAGTTTCGGAAGGGTTTGAGAAAACCTGTTCAACAAATACGTGCATCACGCCACCACAGATCTTATCGTCCCCTTCGGTAGGCTCAGTCAGATCGACTACGATTGTCCGAGGCTTTCCGTCCTGCATTGTATCCATAGCGCCCTGCCAGACCTCAGCCTCGCCACATCCTCCCCCTATGGTGCCAACCATGGATCCATCGGGGCGAATGAGCATAGTGGCCCCGGCCGAACGCGGTGTAGATCCGGTGGTTTCTGAAACCGTTGCCACAACTCGCGGCGATCCGGACTCGTTAGCTTCTAGCAGCTCTTGAAAAATTTCGATACTCATGATGTAGAGAATTATAGCAGGCTCGATATTCGGGTTATACGTTAAAGAGAATGCTGAGGATATCCCCGTCGCTGACCACGTAATCTTTGCCCTCAGTCCGTGTGCGACCATTTTGCCTTAATGTGGCTGAAGAGCCTTCGGCCGCATGGTAGTCTGAGAAAGACGTGACCTCTGCGCGAATAAAGCCCCTTTCGAGATCGCTGTGTATTTTGCCCGCTGCCTGTGATGCTGTCGTGCCGATGGGAATTGGCCAGGCGCGTACTTCGTCTTTGCCGGTAGTGAGAAACGAATGCATGCCTAACAAGGAGTAGGCTGAGCGAATAGCTCTGTCTTTCGAGGACTCAGGAGGAAGGCCTAGGTCCGCCCTGAAGATAGTTGCCTCATCGGGCGCCAATTGTGCCATCTCTTCCTCGATGGTTGCGGCAAAGGCTGCGATTTCCGTAGAAGCGGTACCAAATTTGAGTGAATACTCGGATTCGATCGCCGCCGTGTCCTCGACATCATTTTCGTTAATATTTACCAGCACGAGCAAGGGGCGATCGGTTACGAAGCGATATCCCGTAAGCTCTCGAAGCTCATCATCAGAGCGCTGCAAAGTTCGGAGGGGCTCGCCCATTTCCAAATGCTCTTGCATTTTTTTGAGTAGGGCTGCGTGCCGCTCAGCCGCTGTGCGCTCGCTCGCTTTGAGGGCCTTCATCTCAGATGCTATCCGCTCTAAGCGTCTTTCGATGAGCCCAATATCAGCAACAGTCAATTCCAGGTTGAGTGTCTCAATGTCCCGTTCAGCGTCAACTCCATCGGCTGGCATGGGCACCTTCTCATCCACAAAGGATCTGACAACATAGACGAGGGCATCGGATAGGGCTAACTGATCAATGAATCGAGCCAGCCCCCTAGAGCCACTAGCGGACGTATCAGAGAAGGCGGATCCTGGATAGTCACTACACTTCATTTCAGCAGGAATAACTCGTGTCGGGCTGTCGATTGTTTCCAAAATGGCAAGTCGCGGGTCTGGTACTTTCAGCACACCTATATGAGGTTCGTCACCTCCATAGCCGCCTGTCTGGATATCTTGACCAGTTATGGCATTAAACGTGGTGGTCTTTCCCGATAGAGGGAGTCCGAGAATTGCTAAGTCCATGGATTCAGTTTCTCACTTCTAGCGCGTATGATCGTCATTGAGCGGAGTGAATTTTGACAACGGGTGAACATGGTTCGTTAATCGCACAGAGTGCCCTCCATGCACTTGAGGGTGGGCCACCCCTGCTTGTAATGACCGTGGTCGATGATGGTTTCGATTTACCAGTGGCCATTGGAGCCAAGCTTTGTATAGTTGAGGGTCGCGGTGAGCAAATAGGCTCCACAGGAAACGAAATACTTGATCAGGTTCTTTTGGACTTAGGCCCGACTTTGCTGGATCGGATACGACCGGACCAGGCCGAGACTGTCTATATAGAGAGCTCTGGAACTGCTGAGTGGTTAGTGCATACCAGGCGAAGTAAGTCAGGTCCAAAAATCGGGAAAGTCATGGTGCAGGTATTCAAGGCAAGTCCACGACTCCTGATAGTTGGTGCAGGCCATGTTGCGTTGGCACTGGCTAGGGTTGCTGACATCGCTCATTTTGACGTGGTGGTTACAGATGATAGGAGTTCGTTCGCAAACGAGGAACGATTCCCGATGGCTAGCCAAATTGTAGTCGAGGAACCAGCACTTGCTATCCCGAAGCTGATGAACCAGGCAGATACATACATCGTCTTGGTTTCGAGGGGCCATAGGCTCGACGAGGAGGGCCTTCGTTGTGCCCTAACTACGAATGCGAAGTATGTTGGGATGATTGGTTCCCAGCGACGTACACAAACTGTCCTGAGACACATGGCCGAAGAGGGGTACGACAGGGATGCTTTGGGGTCCGTCAGTACACCAATAGGGCTTGATTTGGGGGGCGAGAGCCCTGAAGAGATCGCTATTTCAATAGTCGCTGAGATATTAATGCTTCGGAATGGAGCCAGTGGTAAACGGCTTCGCGGTGCTCTGAAGGTCGGTTAGTCAGGTGAATGAATCGAACTTTAATATCAATAAAATTGGTTTAGTAGCGAATGAATATTCGAACTTGAGCGAGAGTTATGACTCGACCCTAAAGTCAGCGATCATTGTGGATGATGAGTATGTTCCCGCGCTTGCTGGAATAGACGGTTTTTCTCATGTGATGGTCGTCGGTTGGTTACATTTGTTGCCTGACGCTATGCGGCAGCGACTTGAGGCTTATCCATCAGGGGACGACCGATTACCGAAGGTGGGAGCCTTTGCCCTAAGGGGCTCTCGACCGAATCCCGTGTCTGTGACCGTATGTAAACTAGTGGCTGTATCCGACAATACCTTGGTCGTGTCTGGGCTTGATTTAGTGAATGGGACTCCAATTTTGGACTTAAAGCCATATATCTCTGAATATGACTCGGTTCAAGGCGCAGGTCTGCCTGACTGGGCGTATCAGTAATTGGTTATTCTCCGGCAAGGGTCTTGAATATGATCAAGGGCCAGATCAAAATAATGCTTAAATTCCTAGCGTAGCGCAGAATCCGCGGGCTGGAACCGCGCCTACTTTCCGAAATATTTACCCCTATGAAGCCAATGGATCCGGTGCAGAAGACCAACAAAATAAGGAGATTAGTCACGGGCTAGACGAGGGTCACGGGCAATACTTATGCACCGCCTGAACCGGACTGGCTGGCTTTAGCGAGCTTAGCTAACCTGCTTTTTCTCCGGGCGGCGGTATTTTTGTGAATGATATTTCTTCTTGCCGCGCGATCAATGGCTGAGTGAGCGGCCTTCAGGCGCAACTGAATCTCAGCATTTTCATCACCGTCTTCAATGGCAATTTTTGCGTCTCGTAACGCAGTAGCTGCTCGTGAGCGAAACGGCTTGAGACGAGCAGTCCGCTTGGCGGTGGTGCGCCATCGTTTCTTAATCGACGGAGAGTATTTCTTAAATGGATTGTTGTCTGGCATGTGCGCTCTCTTTATCAGGCTTTCTTAAGGTAGGGGGACTAGACTACGGATCTTAGCTCTTTCGATCAAGAGATCGGGCCTTCCCAGTTAGTCCATCCATCCGGTTGTTGGGCCAGTACGATCGACTGACTCATGTGAATTGACCATATGTGCAGCGAGTGGCGTGAGCCGATTTATTATCTTTTCAGTAAGCTCTAATGGAGCATCTATGGAAGCGAGAGCCTCCTCCATCAGCATTAACCACCGCTCAGCAGCTTCTTGGTCGATAACAAAGGGAAAGTGTCTGAGGCGTAGCCGAGGGTGGCCCGAGTGCTGCGAGTACAGCTTTTCACCACCCAGCCATTGCTCGAGGAACTCAGCTTGGCGCTGTTTCGGGACGCTGCTGTCAGCAGAAAAAAGGTGACCGATGACCGGGTCCTTTGTAGCCCCATCGTAGAACGCTGAAACCAAGGAGCCCACTGCATTGCGGCCACCGATATCTTCGAAGAGTGTGCGCTCATTAGTTGTTAACTCTACTGAGGGCGTATATCCAGCACAAATGACTACAGGAATAGGAGGATATTTCTGGAATTCATCCGGAAATGACTTATGTAGTGAGCATAGCGTAAATTCAGAGCCTTTTGCTGACCGCACGGCTGTTGCGTGTTCGCAGTCGCCACAGAGTCCCGGATTTGAGCTCATTATTCTGGAGCAGCTTCCGGTTTCATGGCGATATGAAGCATTACAGTACCAGCTACATACTCAAAAGACCTCAGCACCTCAAATCCGTTTTTACGTAACCGGAGGGAGAACTCGGTGGGGGTGAAAAAATTTTCGGCAGACATAGGCAGGTACTGATACGCGTCGCTATGACCGGATATGAGCTTCCCGATCAAGGGCACGAGTTTGTTGAAATGAAATCGTGCGCCCGGAGCTAACAATCTTTGGATGAGCGACCGAGGTTGCAGGCGCGCCGCGTCGAGAGTTATCAACCTGCCCCCGGGGCGCAAAACTCTAAGGGCTTCTTGAAGGGCGCCATCAAGATCAGGGATGTTGCGGAGGACAAATGCTCCCGTCCACGCGTCGGCTATGTTCGCCGCAAGCGGCAAACGGGTGGCATCTGCTGAGACAAAATGAGAATTCGGGACGCCGAGATGCTGCGATTTCGTTTGCGCATTTTCCAGCATAGGCAGGGCAAAATCCAGTCCAATTACTGTCTGTGCACCAAGTCTTGCACAGGCGAGTGCGAGTTCACCACTGCCTGTTCCGGCGTCGACAACGAGTCCTGAGTTTTGAGCAACCGCTGCACGGGCAACGGCTTTTCTCCATCTGGCATCTAGACCGAATGTCATCAATCGGTTTACCAGGTCATACTTCGGAGCAATCTCACCGAACATTTGTTTCACATAGCCCGATCGGCTTTGCTGGTTCGAAAAAAGTTCGCTAAGGTCATCCGGTGTTTGATCCATATAATAAGAATAAAGGCACCGGTGTTCCCGTGCAGGTGATGTAAAATCGTGAAATGGCTAAACAGGTGCAAGTTCAGAACTTATTCCAATATCCGGTGAAGTCTTTGGCTGGTGTTGCTACACAGTCTCTGACCGTTGATGGGGAAGGTAGAGCTCTTGGCGATCGAGTGCTCGCCTTTCGATTTAATGATTCAGGACCTGCTATGCGGCAGACTAGTCAGGGGGGATGGTGGTATAAGGATAGACTCTTGTCTCTTATGCATATTCCTGCTGCCGCTCCCGTTTCATGCGAATTCGATAGTCAATCGACGGTTTTGTCCTTGCGGCTGGGCGACAGGATTATTGCTGAGGGAGAGATTGGTTCGGCGGATGGCCGCACCAAGATAGAGCGGAGCTTCGAAAGGTTCCTCAAAGATTTATCCGGAGACAGCGCAATAGACCAAAATAGGTTTCCGATTCACTTAGAGGGTGATGGCGTTAGTGGTCGATTCCATGATAGACCTGCCGGCCAGATATCTATGCACTCGGTAGAGAGCGGTGTTGCATTGTCGGATGCCATCGGAGAATCGCCCCTAATGGAGCAAAGATTCAGATCGAATGTGGTGATTCGTGGCTTGCACCCCTGGCAAGAGCTTGAACTCATAGGAAGTACGATCACTATAGGTGCATCCAGGTACGAGGTAACGGGACCGATTATTCGATGTCGAGCAGTGCACGCGAACCCATCGACCGGCTTAGTTGACCAACAGATACTCAGAGTGCTGACGAAAGAATTCGGGCAAGAAGAACCTACTTTCGGTGTACTTTTAAAGCCGATAGGACAAGAGGCCGTGATTCATGTGGGTGACGTGGTTGAGGTTGGGAGCTCAGCATGAGTGAGTGGCGAAGACCCCTAGAAATAGCGGACCACGAAATGAGAGAATTTATTAGCGAGTTATCGATGATCGAAAGAGAAAAGCAGTATTTGCTGCCTTCTTTTCATTTGGCACAGGAAATTTTTGGGTGGGTTCCACCAGTGGCGGTGGAAAAAATTGCCGATTTCCTCAGAGTTCCGCTGTCAGAGGTGTACGCGACACTGACTGCATATTCAGAGCTTCGCATAGCACCTGATGAAAAGGACTATTGGTTTATATGCACGGGGGTGGCATGTGAGATGAAAGGCGCTCAGAACATCGTGCAGCAGCTTGCTGATGCTGACGAATTTAAGGTAAGGGATATCGATTGCCAGTTTCTGTGCTCACTTGCTCCAGTGTGCGTCGATGATTCAGGCGGCTTGCATGGTCGTGTAGAGGTGAGCGAACTAATTTCAGGTATCCGAGAATCGCAGACGGGTGGTGAATAGAATGAGCCCAAGGCATGTAATTCTAGAAACGTTGCAGGGTGGATATCACGGTGGGGCTGAGTCGAGACTGATGATTCACGAAGGTACATGTGGCACGGCAACCAACGTCCGGCAGGAAGTTGAACGAGTTGGCTTGATTGAGGTGTGCGAGGAAAACGACGTGGAGGTCGTATACGGTTCTTGTGATGGGAATTGTTGGGCTGCTCCGTCAGCAACTCTGCGACACGAAAATGATGCTAGTGAATTTGTGGAGAAGAGATTCTCTAGACTTGACGAGTTAATACGGGTCGAAGATTTCGGAGTGCTGCTGAATGGCATGCAGAGAGGTCAGGGATTCGTTGATGGGAAGTCGGGGTTGCTGGATCGATTAGGGCGCCTGGATGGGAGCCTTGAGCATGCTGTTTGGTTAGGCGCGTATAGTAATGTCGATCAGATTTTGAGAGGCTCTAAATCAGACGCCCTCCAAAGAATAGAAGACTGGAAATTGACGGGACGAGGAGGAGCCCATTTTCCCACAGCGTTAAAGTGGCGACTAGCGTCAGGAAATGAAGGACCTAGATATTTGGTTGTTAATGCCGAAGAGGGCGAACCAGGAGTTTTTAAAGACAGGCATTTACTGGAAGGGGACCCTCACCGATTGCTGGAAGGTATCTTGATCTGCTGCTTTGTAGTAGGTATCGAGAAAGTATTTATATATGTCAATGGGCAGGCGAGGGCGGCCTTCAATTCCCTAAGTAAGGCTGTTGAGCAGGCCAAGGCTGCTGGTCTTTTAGGGCCCGAATTTCTGCCGAATGGGTTGCGAGTTGATATTGAGTTACGCCAGGGTGCCGGTGGGTATGTGTGTGGCGAAGAGTCTGTAATCCTCAATTCGATAGAGGGGGCCCGGCCAGTTCCGCGATTCAAGCCACCATTTGCTACGGATGAAGGTCTTTGGGGGAGACCTACTGTTATAAATAATGCCGAAACTCTGGCAGCGGTGACTACCTTGTGGCAAGATGAACCGCCACCAACCAAGCTCGTATCTCTTTCAGGAAATGTTGCAAGGCCAGGGGTTTATGAAGTTCCTGCGGATGGAACTCTTAGTTGGGCAGGGCTTCTTTTGCAAGCGGGTGGTGAACCTGGCTCAACGCCGGCAATTTTGCTAGGAGGGCCGTCTGGAGTGTTTGTGATTCCTGAGCGTTACGACGAAAAAATAAAGATGAGCGAAGTGGGGGCAGGAGGACTAGTCGCATTGGCGCCAGATTCATCCATAAGGTCGGTCGTTCAAGCTCTTACAAAATATAATCTTCGAGAATCGTGTGGGGAGTGTACGCCCTGTCGCGAGGGCACATTGCGACTGGATGCACTGCTGTCAGTAGATACGGTGGATTTCGACAAAGTTACGAGTTTGGTCGAAGTAATGAGCGAGGCTTCACTTTGCATGTTGGGCGGCATGGCTGGCAGGCCAGTATTGAGCGCGATCGAGGATTTTCCGACTATTTGGAAGGGCAAGGCGTAGTGCTACGCGCAGCTCTTCTGTTGCTCCCGTTGCTATTGATTGCTTGCGATTCTTCCGACCCCATCTCTGCCGACTCTACTGATGGCAGCAGCGGGACAAGTGCGACTCAGGAGACAGCGGTGGCTACGTCAGTATCGACCGAGGCCGCGAATCCAACCCCCACAAACACGCCACAGGCGACTCCCATATCCACGGCAAAGACAGGTAATGGAGCTGCGAGTGCTACTGTGACTCCGTCTGTTGCGAAAACCCCACCACCGCGGGTGAGTGAACTTGAAGAATTTGTAAAGGCTTATGGTTACCCCGATAGCGCTGATTTCGGGACATTAATTATTGAGCGCTTGGGTATCGAAGCGAAGATAACAGTCCGGAAGGTCAATAGAGATCAAGATATGCCTAATCCATATGGACCGGCCGACGTGGTGTTGTATGACTTAAGTGACTGGCCAGATATCGGCGGTATGCCAGGATCAGGAAATATGGTTTTAGCGGGTCACAGAGATTATTCAGGATGGGTTCCTTATGCAGGTGTGCGCTTCGGACCCAGCTGGGGGGTTTTCCAGAATCTCAATGCGCTCGGGTCCGACGATCGAATTTCCTTAGAGTACCAAGGTGAGCGATTTGATTATGAAGTCACCCGTAAATGGATGGTGGATATCAGCTTGTCAGAGGAATCAGCAAACCCGAGCGAGTTCTGGGTGCCATTCTGGCAAGCAGATCCAGGCGTCGAGTCGATCACACTTTACACGTGTGCAGGACAATTTAGCCAAGAGACATCATCCTATGACAAGAGGGTGATAGTGCGAGCTGTACGAGTAGGTAGGTGAGGGATGAAATCAACGTGAAGAAGACTGCACTTATTGCCGTATCAGATAAACGAGATCTGGCGCCCTTGGTAACGAGCCTTAGCAATCAGGGGTGGGAGATTCTAGCGACCGGAGGAACAGCCAAGGTAATTACATCGCTGGGGGTCGCTGTGACTCAGGTTGCTGAGCGAACGCAAATCCCGGAAATGCTGGGTGGTCGAGTCAAAACACTGCATCCTAAGATCCATGGTGGAATTTTGTTCCGGCGAGGTGATTCATCGGACCTGCGCGAAATTGAGCAATACGATATCCAGTCGATCGATCTTGTTGTGTGCAATTTGTACCCATTTAGGGAAACTATCGGTAACGCAGACCATACTGATGACGAAGCCCTAGATCAGATAGATATTGGTGGGCCCACCATGATTAGGGCGGCTGCTAAAAACTACAAAGATGTATTAGTCTTGGTCGATCCGGCTGACTATGAGTTGGTGGTTGAGGCCCTGCAGGCTGGCATGGATGGGCTGTCCAACCTGCCGTTAACGACCCGCAGGAGTCTAGCAAGCAAGGCATTCAGCCATGTCGCCAGTTACGACGGAGCAATTTCCGGCTATCTTGCAGCAGATGATGAATCATTTCCAGGTGAATTAACAATAAGTGGTGTACTTCAGTCGAATCTGCGGTATGGGGAGAATCCACACCAGCGAGGTGCCTTGTATAGAGCAGAGGGAATTACAACTTCTGGTCTAGGTGGCTATCAGCAGCACCACGGACTTTCTATGTCATATGTGAATGTTTTGGACGCAGACGCCGCTTTCAGGTGTGTGTCGGACTTTGACACACCTGCGGTGACGATTGTGAAACATACTAACCCGTGCTGTGCCGCAGTGATGAACTCTGAGCCGAGTGGAGAGGCGCTTTCTGGGCTATATGAGAAGGCACTGCTCGGAGGCGATTATGTCTCAGCATATGGCGGTATCATCGCGGTCAATCGGATTGTCGACTTTGATCTGGCCGCGGCCATCAGGGACGTGCGACATCCGGAGTCAGGACAAAGAATGTTGTACGACATTATCGTGGCACCTGGCTACGAACTTGACGCCTTGGAGCACCTTAAGAAAAAGTCCAAGAACTTGAGGATCTTAGAAGTAGAGCCGACCGGGGATCGAGCGAGAGGACTCGAAATCAGAACAATCGAAGGAGGCTTTCTGGTTCAGACACCTGACGCCATTGAAGATATAACTTTGGAGGTTGTTAGCGAAGTAGGGATGGATGAGGAAACAAAGCGCGAGCTACGCGTGGCATGGATTCTATCCAAGCATGTCTCCTCTAATGCGGTCGTGTTTGTAAAGGACGGAGTTATGGTGGGCATGGGTGCAGGTCAGCCAAATAGGGTGCAGTCAGCGAGGCTCGCAGCTCTTCAGGCGGGCGAGAGGGCCGTTGGCGCAGTTTGTGCTACAGACGCATTTCTGCCGTTCCCAGACACTCTCGTGGTTGCCGCAGAGGCAGGATGTGTTGCGGTAGTACATACAGGTGGCTCAATTCGTGATGCTGAATCAGTCGAAGAGGCCAACAGAAGAGGAATTGTTCTGGCAGTGACCGGCTATAGGCATTTCAGACATTGATTGATTCGACAGCGTACGCCTGCACCGATAGACTGAAGGCGTCTCAGGGAGGTATCAGTAACTTATGAGTTTTGATTGCCCTCACAGCTCGTTCTCTGGCAGAAAAGATGTCCGCCTTGCCTGAGGCTTCCGAACCATTAACCTACGCCGCATCGGGCGTCGATCTTGAGGCTGATGCCGTCCGGATAAAAGATATAGTGACTCAAGTAAAGAGAACTCACCAAGGACAGCCTGTTATTCCATTGCCCGGTGGATTCGCTGGGGGGATCAATGTCTTGGAGATGGAAGAGCCTATCGTGGCGTGTACCGACGGGGTAGGAACTAAGACTATATTGCACTCTTTGTGCGGCACATTTGAATATGCCGGCAGGGATGTGGTAGCAAATAACATAAATGATTTGATCGTGACAGGGGCAACTCCGACGGCATTTCTTGACTACTTGGCAATGTCTGATCTCCCCGAAGGTGCAGTCGTAGATGTTGTCCGCGGGGTGGCCACTGCCTGTATTGAGGATGGGATTGCTTTGATATCAGGTGAAACGGCAGAGATGCCAGATATTTACGCTTCAGGTCATTTCGATCTTGCAGGAACCGCACTGGGAGTTCTTCGGCGAGGGGATAGAATCGACCCAGCTGAAATATGTGCTGGCGATATAGTCATATCGCTATCTTCTGGCGGACTTATGACGAACGGATACTCCTTAGCTCGAGCAGCTTTGGGTATTGGGGGTGATGACAGTGAGGGCGAAAGTCGTCAGTTACTTGAAACGCGCCCGATAGAACTTTCCGGCGAAAGTGTCGGCGAGGCTTTGACGAGACCGCACCCATCCTTTTGGAAACAAGTGGATCGCTTGCGTAAAGATGAAATACGACTGAAGGGGATGGCCCACATTACGGGCGGTGGAATTGCAGGCAATCTCGGGCGGATTATTCCAGACCATCTATCGGCCGATATCGATCCAGGGACATGGGTAATTCCGCCGATTTTCGGACTGGTTCAGGAGAGGGGTTCTATCCAAACTGAGGAAATGTTCAGAGTTTTCAACATGGGTTTGGGAATCATTTGTATCCTGTCACCAGAAGATTTCGAGAATGTGGCGTTGAAAGAAACCGGATTTTTCCAAGTTGGTGAAATTTCGAGAACAGATTCGTCCTCTCGGGTTAATTTGAAAGGACTGGCAAATTGACTGTTGAGGCTGACCCGATCGAACTGATGAAAAAGTCAAAATCTATTGCGGTAGTAGGGGTTTCTGCTAGGCCGAATAGGCCCTCTTATGAGGTGGCCGAGTATTTAATTGAGGTTGGGTACGAAGTGTTTCTTGTGAATCCGAGAGAGACAGAAATTCTCGGCAGGAGAGTGTATGACAGCATTAGCAGTCTTCCTAAGAAAGTCGACATAGTCGATATTTTCCGGAAGGCTTCGGATGTTCCTCCGGTAGTTGAAGATGCAATTAGGGCCGGAGCGGGTGCCATTTGGATGCAGCTTGATATTGTCAATGAGGCAGCAGCAAATGAGGCGGCCTCGGCCGGCTTAGAAGTAGTGATGGATCGATGTACCAAGATCGAGCACAAGAAAATTGTGGATGTGGAGCAATCGGAATGACCGGGTCCGGAGATTGCCTGAGTGAGAAATGCGGGATTTTTGGCGTTTATGCGCCGGACGAGGATGTGGCGAGATTAACATTTTTTGGTATCTATTCACTGCAGCATCGCGGTCAAGAGTCAGCGGGGATTGCAGCGACCGACGGAACACGTATTCGTATTGAATCAGGAATGGGCTTGGTGTCACAGGCTTTCGATGAACAACGATTAGCAGCACTACCGGGTCGATCAGCTATAGGCCATACTCGATATTCTACGACAGGCTCTACGCTGGCTTGTAATACGCAACCTTTGTTAGTGAGCGGCATACACGGCGAGTTCGCGCTGGCGCATAATGGCAATGTAGTTAACTCAAACGAGCTGAAGGCTGCTCTGGGGCTCGAAGATTTCCCATTTGAAACCACGACAGATTCTGAGGTCCTAGCAAAGATTCTTAGCGATGGTCCGGATCTTGATTTGATGGATAGGTTTGCTTATATGATGAGGCGGGCCAATGGTGCCTATTCTCTGGCTGTTTTGACGAGGGAGGCTATTTTTGGCGTCCGTGACCCATTGGGTATTCGTCCACTTTGCATCGGTAAATTGCCTACACGAGAAGGAAGTAGGGGGGGATGGGTTATAGCCTCGGAAACCTGTGCTTTGGATCATCTCGGTGCAGAGGTGATACGGGAGGTGGAACCGGGTGAGGTAGTACGGATTGATTCCGATGGAATTACCTCTTTCTTCCCTCTCGGCACGAATGAACGATCTGACGCGGATGAGAAGCTTTGCCTGTTCGAATTCATTTATTTTGCCAGGCCAGATTCTGTCATTTCTGGATCATTGCTGCACGAGGTTAGAAGAAGAATGGGAGGCCGACTTGCCGAAGAACATCCGGCAGATGTCGATATAGTTATCGGCGTTCCTGACTCCGCCACTCCGGCTGCAATTGGTTATGCCGAGGCGAGTGGAATTCCGTATGTCGAGGCTTTGGTGAAGAATAGATATGTTGGCCGGACATTCATTAAGCCCGACCAGAGATTAAGAGAGCGCGATGTTGAACTTAAGCTCAATCCGTTAAAAAACGTTTTAGATGGAAAGAGAGTGCTAGTTGTTGACGATTCGATTGTCCGAGGCACCACCACTCCTAGGGTCGTTAGAATGCTGAGGGAGGCCGGCGCCATAGAGGTACACATGAGGATTTCCGCTCCACCTATTACGCACCCATGTCCGTATGGAACAGATATGGCGACTCGAGGGGAATTGATCGCCGCGCAAAATCTGTTGAAAGATGAAATGAGCGTAGATGTAGATGCTATTAGGGAACACGTTGGCGCAGACAGCCTTCGGTATATTTCGTTAGAAGGCGCGAGCTGGGCCACTAAGCGCGGGGAAGGTCACTGTTCTGGCTGTTTTACGGGTATTTATCCTTCCGAGGGGATCCCTTTACAGCTGGATAAATTTGAGCTAGAAGATGGGCCGGATCTCGATTCTACCCCTGCTATTCTTCCGCTAATTAGATCCTAATCGTCCATCGCCCAGTTAGGTATATCGCCTTCTACAAGATTCGAATGGCTCATATTCGCTAGCAATAGGCCAAGACTGTTGGCGTTCTCGAGAGTGCCGGGTGCCAACGATCTGGGTGAGCTCAAGCTAGCGATCTCAAATTGTTTCTGGTTATCCTTAATCAGAATTATTTGCCAACTGACTACATCCCGCAGATCACCCGATGCGTGCTCGGCCAGATAATCACCTTCTATCTGGAAACGGTCAATGCGATTGAATGGAATCATTTCCTGTGTGCCGATGCCTAAACCAAAATACCTTTGTTGGACTCGGCAGGTTGATTTGTCTTTTTCCATCAAGAAATTGGTGCCAGCGATAGCGTAGACCAAACTTAGGATAGTGGTCGGTCCGAAAATAATAATCACAATCAGGAGCATTCCTAGTAGCCAAAGAGGATGGGTGTCTAGGCCTAAAACAAGGATTAGCACCGCAATGCCAGTCACACATCCTTGGACCACAGGCCCAACGAGAGTCGCAAGCGAGGGGCGAATAACGATTTTCTCGGAATCGCAGTGTGCAGTACTCTTATGCAGTTTCAGCCGTTGGTATGATGAATCGTTCACTAAGACAATGTTAGCGCTGAAGTGTTGTAGCATGAACGTAATGTTTAGTCATGGAGACTGAGTGATATGAAAGTCGATCTTCTGGAAATATTGGCCTGCCCGATGTGTAAGGCTTCATTAAAACTTGAAACAACTTCGAAGGATGGTCTGGATGTAATTGAGGGTGCACTTATCTGTGACTCGTGTCCCGAAAAATATCCGATTGAGGAAGGCATACCGAATTTACTTCCTCCAGATTTAAGAGACAACTTAGGAGATTAGCGACGTGCAGCCGGAGTTAATAACTGACCAGTCGAGATCTCTCGGTAGGATAATGATCGCTCTCTCACTAGCGTCCCCTTTTCTGTTACTTATTGGAATAGCGAAGAGATCCTACTTTGTGATAGCGATTCCGCTGCTATTGATGGTAACAATAGTGTCGGGTGTCTCACTTTGGGCTGGTTGTACGATGGCGAACCCTATTTCCGATGAATCTGACAGCCGCGAAAGTTAAATAGGGATCACCAGTCGGGAGTAAGATATTTTTTTACGTTCGAGCGGTCGCTCGGAGGACATAGGTCCCTGAGAGTTTCAATTCTAAGTCCGATGGTCTGGTGCACGATTTCTGGTGCGATTTCAGCTAGTGGGACAAGAACGAAGGCCCGGGCAGCCATGTATATATGGGGAACTGTCAGTTCCTCAGAGTTAATAACTTCCCCCTCTACTATCAAAATGTCGATATCAAGGGGGCGCTCATGCCAGCGTGGATGGTTAGTTGCCCGCCCAGCTGCCCGTTCAAGTTCTTTGGCAATACCCAATATTTCTAGAGCCGGCAGATTGGTTTTGAGTACCACTGCAGCGTTCAGGAATTCAGGCTGTTGTGTGTATCCCCAAGGCGGTGTTTCGTAGAGGGACGAGTGGCGCTCAATAGTGCCGATCCGTTCCTGAATAGCAGTCAACGAGTTAGAAAGGGTACTGACCCTGTCGCCTAAGTTACCCCCAATACCTAGATAGACATATCTTTCTTTTCCCTTGCTCAAATTCAGCCCCAGCCTTAGTTTTCTGATTCAATCGACTCTTCAGATATCTCGCCATGTTTTTTGATATGGAAGGCTCGGACGTCCGGCTTGTTGTTCTCAAGTGACACTAGGACGTAATAGGTGTCTGGAAACATTGGCTCATTGTCAGTTTCTCCTGGGGGAAAAAATGCCATACGGACATCGGTTGGCGACGGATAGGCTGCAGAAGCAACATGAGAGTGATAAATCGCGAAGAGGTCCAAATTTTCGGAATCCCGTTTCTGTTCCAATTTCATCATCTCCAGAGGTGACATTTCATATCGATAAGGGGACGCGGCTGTGTTTGTCACTCGATGAACGGTCATTTGGCGATCAGACCGCCCAATAAGTATCATTCCGCAGGCCTCGTTTGGCAGATCGTCCTTAGCGTGGTCAACCATGGCTTGCAAAATTTCGTTAGGGATATAGGCCATATCTAAAGTTTCCGTCGGATCAAAATTTGGATTGGGTTACCACCATAGCTTTTCACCGACTGTTTCGCGAATTTCGTCGTAGTCTCGAGACCATAGGCCAGTGGATAAGTATTTCCACCCTCCGTCCGCCAGGAGGCAGACTATTTTCGTCTTAATGTTAGCGGAGGCATCCTTGTCGGAGCTGGCCGTTTTTTCCGCAGCTCTTTGGGCAGCGCGTATGACAGCCCCAGCAGAGATTCCAGCAAAGATGCCGGTTTTCTGAGTTAACTCTCTTGTCGTTCTGAAAGAAGTTTCCGAGTCCACTACAATTCTTCCATCGAGTACTGACTCGTCAAAAACCGGTGGAATATATCCGTCTTCTAAAGCCCGTAAACCTTGGACCAGATCCCCGGGGTGAGGGGCTGCCGCGATTACTCTAATGTTGGGGTTGTGCTCTTTCAGGCTTCGACCAACGCCAGTGAGTGTGCCACCTGTGCCTAATCCCGACACGAACATACTTATATCCGGCATATCGCGGATGATTTCGGGCCCAGTAGTCTCGTAATGGGCTAAGGGATTATTTTCGTTCTCATATTGAAAAGGCATGAACCACTGAGGATTATCTTGCGCCAACTGTTCGGCCATTTGCACAGCGCCGTTGGAGCCGAGGTCACCTGGCGAGAATATAATCTCGGCACCGAAAGCCTCGAGAAGTTGAATTCGCTCCTCGGAGACGGCATCAGGCATAATCACCTTGACGGGATACCCTCGCAGTGTGCCAATTAGCGCTATTGCAATTCCAGTGTTTCCTGAGCTGGGTTCTAAGATCGTTTGGCCAGGCTGCAGGGAGCCGTCTTTTTCTGCCCGGTTAATCATATACTTCGCAATTCGATCTTTTGCTGATCCAGTGGGATTTTCCCCCTCGAGTTTGGCCCAAATCTCGACGTTTTCATTCGGGGAGAGGGTAGATATATCTACAAGAGGTGTATCACCGACGCGTTCTAGTATTCCACTGAATTTCATTTTGGAGGGGTCACTCCCCTCCGGCAAGGGCTGGTAGGATCGACACAGTGTCATCATCTGTCAACTCGGTATTAAGCCCATCGAGGTACCTAATATCTTCGTCGTTCAAATAGATATTTACGAAACGACGTAATTCGCCACCCTCCTCCAAAATCTGGTCAGAGAACCCTGGATAAGCCTCATTGATATTCTCAATGAGACTCTTAACCGAGTCGCCGACGCTTTCGAAGCTGCGTTGGCCACCAACTAGCTTTTCTATTACGGATGTTACATTCACCGTCACTGCCAAGGTTATGCGCCTTTCTTCTGCGTAATACTAAGTTAACTTTATTGGTAATTAGGCACTAGGCATTTCAAGTGGTGGAGAGCCGCAGAACACGTCATAGTCGATTAATTCTGTCACGGTCGGATTGTCTCCACATAGCGGGCAGTTTGGATCACGCCTAAGTTTCATTGTTCTAAATTCCATAGTTAAGGCGTCTACAAGAAGAAGTTTATTCGTGAGGGGTTCACCAATATCAAGGATCTGTTTGAAAACCTCTGTTGCTTGAATTGAACCTACGATTCCTGTTATTGCTCCCAAGACTCCTGCCTCGGCGCACGAGGGCACCATCCCTGGAGGTGGTGGGTCTGGGTATAAGCAGCGATAACAGCATTTGCCTGGTTCGTACACTGTGGCCTGGCCGTCAAACAATAGTATCGCTCCGTCGACCAACGTTTTGCCGCTCAGGTAGCAGGCATCATTTACGAGGTATCGGGTGGCGAAGTTGTCGGCACCATTCACGACAATGTCATAATCAGCAATTATTTCCATGGCATTGTCAGACGTTATCGGAGCGTGATGCTCGATCACTGAAACATGGGGGTTATACGCAGAGAGAGTCTCTTTTGCTGATTGGATTTTGGGCCGATTGATATCCGCAGTTTGGTGCAGTACCTGTCGCTGAAGGTTAGAGAGATCAACAACGTCGAACTCTACGATTCCGATAGTGCCGACCCCTGCCAGAGCAAGATATATGGATACTGGTCCACCTAGGCCACCAGCTCCAACTACTAGAACTCGAGCGTTTTTCAGCTTTCTTTGTCCTGCCGGTCCCACCTGAGACATAATGATATGCCGAGAGTAACGAGTGACTTCTTCAGGTGAGAGGTTGGTATTTGGGACGCTGGAACCGTTAGATATTGCTGTCATTCTCATTCCATTTTCTACAAGTAATCTAGTTCGGTCTTATAGAGTAACTGCTCAGTGCACTCGATGGAAATAGGGTTCTTATAGGGTTCCGCCTAAGATCACATGGATCCTCCCGCTAGAGCCGGGATAATTGCAAGCTGGTCACCTGATCTAACTTTAGTTTGAAGACCTTCGAGCTCGTGGATTTCCTGGTTATTGAGGTAGATATTTATGTGCCCCGGTAGCTTCTGCTGTTCATCAAAAACGAGATGAGAGAATCCTGGATACTGCTCCTCTATTGATTCAAGTATGTCTTCCACCGTGTTCCCGACCGCAGAAATGTAGTCTTTACTCCCAGTGATAGATCGGAATGGTGTTGGTATGTATATGCTTACCGACATCGCATCAGGTGAGTGGGACCGTTAGGTATCGCTCACCGGTATCGCAGAGCATTGTGACGATGGTTTGCTCAGGAGTTAATCGGGCAGCGACTTCAATCGAAGCGTGCACATTTGCTCCCGCGGAAATGCCAACGAGCAGACCTTCCTCTTTTGCCAAGCGGGCAGTCATCTCGATCGCGTCTTTATCAGACACACAGATGACCTCAGAATAGGCTGACGTGTCTAGGACTGACGGTACGAAGGATGCTCCCATCCCTTGGAGTTGATGTAGGCCTGGCCGGCCGCCTGAGAGAACGGGTGAACTTGCCGGCTCTACTGCAATGATCTCGCAGTCCAGATTAGCCTCAGCCAGCGCACGTGCGACACCTGTAATGGTTCCACCTGACCCCACTCCAGCCACAAATGCATCTAAGTTTGATTCTGTCGCTGATATTATTTCAGGACCTGTAGTCAGGTAATGAATTTCTGGGTTAGCAGGATTATCAAACTGCTGAAGCATTGTGTAGCCTTCATGTTTTACGAGTTCTTGAGCTTTGAAAACGGCTCCAGTCATACCTTCTAAGGCAGGAGTGACTACCACCTTTGCGCCTAGTCTCTTGAGGAGCTCGCGCCGTTCAACGCTCATATCCTCCGGCATCGTCAGGATCAGTCGGTACCCTTTATATGAGCACACCATCGCCAGGCCGATACCAGTGTTACCCGATGTGGGTTCTACGAGAGTAGCGCCCTTGGTAATCAGTCCGCTACTTTCGGCAGACTCAACCATCGCCTTTGCGATCCGATCCTTTACAGATCCTGCGGGGTTGAAGGATTCTACTTTCCCGAGGATTGTTGCCCCGTTAGGGGGCGATATCTTGCTGAGTTGGACCAGGGGTGTATTGCCTATGAGATCCAGTACTGATGAAGCGATGGAAGGTTTCGTGTGACTAGGATTAACTTTCCGTTTTTTCATTATTGGAAACGCCGATCAAGGTTTAGATGAGATAACGCGGGGCAGCTGTTTCTTCCGCCCGTTGTTCAGCTTCAGCTAAATCATGCAGTGATATCGAACGGAGCCTAGCCTTCATGTCATCATAAATTCCCTGCCATACCCATCGCTGGCCAGTCGCATCATTCGCCGCTGATGCCTCATCTTGATCCAAGTTAGCCATCGGGGAGAGTGATCCCTCGAGGGTTTCAAGCAAGGCAAAGAGGGTAATATCTTTAGGATCGACAGCCAGAGAATGCCCTCCGCCAGGACCTCTGACCGATTTGATGAATCCGGCGCGCCTAAGCAGCCCTAATAATTGATCGAGGTACGCCTCCGGGATTTGTCTCCTAGTCGCGATAGCGGAGCGCGCGATAGGATTGCCGGTATTCAGTCTAGCCATATCAATCATTGCTCGAACGCCGTAATCTCCTTTTGTTGCTATTAACATTTGTACCTCCACATAGAGACTATTTACGCTATAGACGCTAGCACAGAGAGTCCGATTAATGTGAAGCCGGTTGCTAGATCGATTTAGCCGCCGGCAACGGCTGGGACGATACTTACCTCGTCAGCGTCTCTTACAGGGGAATCGAGACCATCTAAGAAGCGTACATCTTCGCCGTTGATAAATATATTCACAAAGCGTCTTAGTTCATTATTTTCGTCCAGCAATCTCTCTGCGATACCAGGGTAGGAATTTTCCATTTGAGCAATTAACCCTTTGAGATTAGGCGCATTTACTGCGACGGTGTCTTCGTCGTTGGTCAAAGACCGTAGGGGGGTGGGTATTTTTATCTGTGCCATAGGTATTCTAGCCTTCTACGATATCGCCGATAGTTGCATCGGGATCAACTTGGACACCGTTGGCTCGGGCCCAAGCCAAGGCCTTGTCGATTTCGTGAGGATCACCTTCAAGCCCGAGCATGACCCAACCGATGTCCGATGTTATATCAGCCATGCGAATATTGGTCACCACGTCAAATTCGTGCCCCATCTTGTATATCAAGGGTTCGCGGATTTTGTCGTTTAAGAAAGTTAGCTTTACTCGTCTTTCAAGCATGATATGGATCACCTTACATTCTAGCTCGAGCGTTTAGCTGTTTCTTTTTCGAATGCCGTCGCGTTTGCCTCAACCAACATAGCATTATTGGCTACTTCAGAAACAGCCTCGATGGTTTTAAGTCCTCCACCAGAGATTACGGCAACAACTTCCTCTGAGGAATGTATTGCACCTGTCTGCACTAATTTTTTTAGGCAGGCAATGGTGACGCCGCCAGCTGTTTCCGCAAAAATTCCCTCTGTTTCGGCTAAAAGATTGATAGCTTCAATGATTTCTTCNTCTGTCGCAGACTCAGCATGGCCATTGGTTTCTTCCATTTGCTTTAGTGCGTAGTAACCGTCAGCGGGGTTGCCGATCGCCAATGANTTAGCAATTGTATTGGGNTTTTGAGGTACGAAGGTNAACGTGTTGTTCTTGTGGGCGGTCGATATTGGGGAGCAACCTAAGGGTTGCGCCCCGGACATTCGAGTATTCGGTTCGGCAATTAAGCCGATCTTGTGCAATTCCTGGATACTCTTCCATATTTTTGTGTACATGGACCCTGAAGCCATCGGTGCAATGATATGTGAGGGAGCTCGCCAGCCCAGCTGTTCACATATCTCGTAGCCGAGAGTTTTTGATCCCTCTGAGTAGTAAGGACGCACATTTATGTTCACGAATGCCCAATGTTTTGTCATTGATAGCTCCGTGCACAGGCGGTTTACGTCGTCGTAGGAGCCTTTTACTTTAACTAAATTCGGAGAGTAGATCGCAGAACCAATAATCTTGCCCTGCTCAAGATCTGAGGGTATGAAAACGTATGCGTCCATTTGTGCCGCGGCTGCGTGCGCGGCGACGGAGTTGGCGAGGTTACCAGTGGATGCACATGCTATGGCATCGAACCCGAATTCTCTCGCTCGAGCGATCGCGATGGATACGACCCGATCTTTGAAAGACCAGGTCGGATTCACAGTGTCATTTTTCAGCCAGAGGTTGGATAGGCCAAGCACCTTTGCTAGTCGGTCAGCCTTGATCAATGGAGTGAATCCTGCACCGAGATCAACTTTATATTCGGGTGAGCATGGGAGGAGCGGTGAGTATCTCCATAATGAGTTGGGGCCAGCTTCCACTCCGGCCACCGACATCGCCTCTCGGATGTCTTCATATCGATAATTCACTTCCAACGGGCCAAAACAAAATTCGCAGGCAAAAATCGGTTCGAGCCCATATTCACGGCCGCATTCCCGGCATTTCAATCCGTCACAATACGAGTCCATATTAAAATTCTTTCCTAAGTTGGTTTGGTGTTTCGCTTAAATGTAGGAGCCTGACGTGATTGTTTTGCGCCAGGCTAGGGCATGAGCCGGAGCGTGAAGAAAGCAGTGACTGGCGCAGATTTACCAATAGCAGTTTTTGTCATTGCTAGCCTCTTTGAATTACTCGGAAACCATAGATTACTTTGGTGAGAGAGTCAATCGAGCTTGGATACCCTTGACCTAAGCAAGGTCAAGCAAACTATTAGGAGGGCGACAGCAGTTAGAAGCAGGCCTGTCCGTATGCCGATCAGGTCAGCCAATTGTCCGAACAGAAAAACCCCAAACATGGTGAATCCAAACTCCATCATGTAGAGGCTGCTAACCCGACCTCGGTATTCGTCAGAAGAGTATGACTGAACCAGTACATTTGAGAGTGTCTGGCGGGCAGCCTGCGGTAAGCCCGACAAAAGAAGCACGAACGCGGTGAGTAAAACGGATTCCGATATGGCGAGAACGGCAATTATCACGCTCAGGAAAGCGGCAGCGAGAACGAGTACCCTTCCTCGGTTTTTCGGTAACATATTGCCGATCAAGAATGACCCTAGGATTGTCCCTACGCCAGTTAGGCCGTACAGAAGGCCTACAGTCAATTCGT
The DNA here is from genome assembly GCA_002725365.1 of Chloroflexota bacterium. GTDB lineage: Bacteria > Chloroflexota > Dehalococcoidia > UBA2979 > UBA2979 > UBA2979. The sequence goes on from PBOW01000076.1 coordinate 22,465, forward strand.
CAGCCTGTAATTCATTCTCTAGGAAAGGTGCGAGAAGAGTATGAAATGGCATGACGAAAATCACGATGAAGAAATTAGCTACGAGGACGGAGCGAACAGATATATTACTTCTAGCGTAGTTAAATCCCAGTACGATATCGCCAAAGGCCGCTTTCAGTGAGCGCCCACCACTTTGAACGGAAGCCGGATAACCTTTTACTGGCATCAGGGCGAATACCGCACCGAAGTAGGCAATCGCCATTACCAGATAGACATATGTCGACCCCGCGACCAAGTCACCCGGAACTAGGAACAATCCGAGGGCCATCAGTGGTGGTGCAACTGCTCGCGTAATAGCCATACCGGCTCCCGAGAGTGCCACACCACTAGTGAGCTGGTCCTTACCCAAAATCTGTGCGATCAGAGCTTGTCGCGCGGGCATCATCAAGGGCATAATCGCCCCATGTATTACTCCCGCAATGATCAGGTGATAAATATCCATCATTCCCATGGCAAGCATGGCGAATATGTACACGGAATTAAAGCCATTTAGAAGTTGGCCTATTTGTATTATTTTCTGCTTAGGCAGGCGATCAGCTAGCAACCCGCCGATCGGAGAAAGCACCAACATTGGGATAGCTCCAGCAAGCGTAACCCAGCCAGCCCACCCGTAAGATCCGGTAAGCGCGTACGCAAGCCACGGCTTTATCACCATTTGCATATTCATCGGTATAAAGTGACCATACATCGATAAGTAGAACCACCTAAAGCTGGTATTTTTTAGGGCGGCGAACGCCCTTGGCCCCGAAGGTTGATCGCTTTGCAGGCTCGGGACCTTTATGGTTTCCGGAGTTGGGGCAATGTGGCTTGTCACATGCGGGCTACTGCCTAGCCCATAGCGCACCCTTCGAACGCTTGGTCTTGTGGTTATTGAAGCCTCAGCACCGTCATACGACTGGTTGCCCGTGGATCCGCTCTCTGAGTTTCGGCGCCTAGATCGCTGCGATAGTCGGTAGGGTTTGGGCCTGGATCGCCTGGATTCGATAGTCACGGAAGAGAACCTCGCACTGCTGATGCACTCCCGAAAGGTACCACGGCGGTCGCTTTACCGCCTGCTCTTGAAATTCGACTATTTGCCTTTATGATTTATCAGCGAGCGCTGATGGAGGTCTCCGGTGTTAAACGACGCTAATTCAGAAATTGGTCCCTTAGCAGGTGTATTGGTCATCGATGCGAGTGATTCTCGTGGTGAAATGTGTGGCAGGATGCTTGCTGATTTAGGTGCCTGCGTCCTNAAAATCGAGCCCCATGANGGTGTGAACACCAGNTCNNTGANGCCAATAGATGTATCCAACGGTGAGTCTCTCTATTGGGCTCACGTAGGNGCTGGAAAACAGTCATTGAGTGTGAATATGNATTCAGAAGATGNNCGTTCACAATTNTATAAATTGNTATCNGGGGCCGATATCTTCATCGAAAGTTCGCCNATAGGCCAAATGTCCGANCTNGGCTTTGGTTANGNCGACTTGTCGGCNTTGAATGAGCGTTTGGTNTACGTCTCGATTTCACCCTATGGCCAAACAGGCCCAAANTCTGATTGGCCGGCNACTGACTTCACGATCGAAGCAGCNGCGGGNCTGACTACTCTACAAGGAGACGGTGACAGGCCCCCACTGGCGATAGGCTATCCGCAAGCATCCTTTCACTCTGGCGGGCAGGCGGCGGCGGATGCAATCATAGCCTTGAATGAACGGGTGTTGAGTGGCCGGGGTCAATATCTTGATGTATCAATGCAGACTGTAATGTTGTGGACATTGATGCATGCAACAGGNTTTTGGCCGATGGAGGGGTGTGAACCACCATTAACCGGAGACGACAGAAACGANCCTCACCCGATGATTGGCAAGCTTGATCTCAGTGGCTTAAATACTGTGAAAGTGGCAGATGGGTATGTCCTTGCGTCATTACGCGGCGGACGCTTTGGTGCGAGAGTATTTCGAATGGCAGCGCAGTTGGCTGAAATAGATGGTGATCTCCCGGACACCTTGCGTGAAATAGATTGGACTGAGCTAGCAAACGGTATCGATCCGAGCGCAGATGCTGAAACGATCGCACTGATCGGTGAGGCTACCGAAATGGTCCATCGTTCATTTGGCAAACGGACCAAGGCTGAGCTTTTTGATAGAGCGGTACTGAGTGACGCCCAAGTCGCACCAGTTAATAGCATTAGGGACNTGGTCGATCGAGANCCGCAGCTCAGGTCTCGAGGCTTCTGGAAGAAAATTGGCAGCCGCATGCATCCAAATACCCCANTGAAGTTAAGTAACACCCCAGGGAGTTTGTCAGATCCTGCTCCGATANTGGGTTCCTCCAACGNTCTACTAGACCATCCCTTCGAATTCGCAGAGGATTTACCACTGAGGCGATTGTTTGCTCAGGAGGGGGNACAATCTGATAGTGAACGGCTTGGGCAAGCTTTTGCCGGACTGAAGGTTGCTGATTTTTCCTGGGTTGGGGTCGGNCCCATCTCGGCTAAAGCGTTAGCTGATCACGGCGCTACGGTGGTTCATATCGAGAGTGCGACGATTCCAGACGTATTACGGATGGGGCGCCCGGCCAAGGACGGAGTGCTTGGCTTGGACCGAGGCCAATTTTTCGCGAATTTCAATACATCTAAATATGGTCTGCAATTGAATCTGAGAAGTGAGTGGGGCAAGAATATAGCCAGGCAANTAATTGATTGGGCCGACGTTGTTGTGGACTCATTCACTTCGGGAACGATGAAGCGCCTAGGTTTTGACCACACGGAAATTCTTAGAGACCGTCCGGATCTAATTTGGTACAGCACCACTTTGCGNGGCCAGACAGGGCCGCATGCCACGTTCGGCGGATTNGGCCAGCAAGGGAGTGCGATCGCGGGATTGCACGGCCTGACAGGATGGGCGGACAGGGCTCCAGCTGGGACGTGGGGGGCATACACAGACTTCATAACGCCCCGTTATGGNGTGTCCGCGCTCGCGTCAGCCGTTCTTCACCGAAGGGCGACTGGTCAGGGACAGTTTATTGATTTGTCGCAAGTNGAATCGGGTATGCAATTCATCGGTCCGTTATTACTGGACTACATGGCAAACGGCAATCTTGCAGAGAGTAAAGGNAATTCGTCTTGGTACGCCTGCCCNAATCAGGTATATTCAACAGAGGATGGCGTTGAGCGATATATAGCCATTTCCTGTGAGACTTTTGANCAGTGGAGTAGTCTCGTTGATGTGATTAGTGCGTCGGTNCCGTACGAAGGATTTGAGGCGATGGAACTTACATCAGTTGAGGATCGCTTGGAGTTCGAAGATCAAATTAATACTTGGATAGCTGAGTGGTGCGGCGTGAGAGACGGGCGGGAAATCGAATCACAGCTAATAGAAGCAGGAGTGCCAGCCTCGGTGGTCCAACGCACGAGCGAGTTGTATTCTGATGATCAGATTTCGCATAGGGCATTNTTTGAGACCCATAATCACGCACTCATGGGGCCAACNCCATATGACGGNCATTCCACCAGATTTTCTGCGAGGCCGGGGAATTACCTGCGGGGTCCTGGCCCAATAATGGGCCAACATACTCACGAAGTACTTACCGATATCCTTGGTATGGATGTTCTGGATATAGCTGATGCTGCGGCTTCTGGAGCTTTCGAGTAGGATCANTAAGCGAGCTACATTTCGTGCGGGGACGCTATTGTAGGGATAATACTGGTGTCCACATATGCGGATTAAGTTTTTGATCTTCCTTGAATNCTTTTCNGCCCGACTTAGTAGACCTCAAAAGATNTTGGTTTTGTTGCTTTTTGTTGGAGNGGCATTGNTGACAGGTAGCTCTGGCCTCCTCTCGGAGGATGTAAGCAAAGTCAAAGAAAATTCCTGGCTCCGGGTGCAGAATGTAGGCGATACGCCGGCACTTGTGAAAGTGGCTCATTACGGGTATGACGGAGAGCAGGTNGCAGCAGAAATCTGCCCCAGTGCTGCTTGTAGGTCGGTGCCTGCNGGGTCGGGATGGACTTTTTTCACTGAGACAAATGACGATTTACCNACTCAGTTTTACGGTTCCACAAANATCACTGGTGACCAGCCATTTGTTGCTGTGGCNGGTAGAGATTTTATGTTCAGCAAGGACGATGGTTGGTACCTCCTGATCGGAGGTGACACGTACTGGTTAGGAGCCTCGGGCTCGAAGGTTNTGTTGCCATTTGTGGAGNATGTTCCGGAAAAGTACTCCCGGATCCATGTGAATAATGTGAGTACGGATACTCCGGCCTGCGTCAAGATTACGTACTATCGCGAGGGTGAGATGCAGCCGTCAGTCTCTGAGCCGGTGACAGCTGAAGATGGGTGCCCAGAGGGTGGCTATTACTTAGATCCAAATGAGTCCATGTTGCGGGATGCAATCTCTCTGCCAGTCGATCTGGGGTTTTCAGGCATGGGAATAGTGTCGAGTCATGTGGCGGTCCGAGACGGCTTTACAGTGTCAGTTAGAGAGCAGGCTATCGCNGCCGCTGTTGATACGGTTTCGGTTGAGAAAGAGGCGTTCGCGAGTTACAGAGGCCTTAGNGCGAATGAGGCGGGGCGAGATATCGTGCTACCGGTCATTGAGCGGGANGCANGCAAGNCAGACTCAGNTATCGAGTCTAAGTGGACCAGTAAGTTCCGCATTGCGCCCCTTAATCCGACAATTCCGTACACCGTTAGTTTCCGGTACAACGGAAGTACTGAAGGCGGAGCGGAATTCGAAGCGGAACAGGAATTTTTAGCGGAGGGTGCACTGACCTGCGATCAAGGGTCGATTGGAACTGAGGCATGTCTGCCCGATTTATTAGAATTGCCAATAGGATTTTCTGGCACTGTGAGAATATCCAGTGCGGAAAGTATGGCAGTTATTGTCCAGCGAAGCAGTAGCAACGGAGCGTATGGAGATTACAGAGGCTTTACGTCGCGGGAAGCAAGCACTCAGGTAGTACTGCCAGTGGTAAACAAGACGCTAGCACCCTGGGGAGGCAACGACGGTTGGAGTTCATCAGTTCATGTTCAGCCATTTGATGGCGGCGAAGCGACC
>PBOW01000077.1 GCA_002725365.1 Chloroflexota bacterium
AGCAACAACCCACCAAGCGCAGCTCCGCTCAATATGAAAGACATCGCCATACCTCGGTATCTGCTGAACCAACGTGCGACAGTGACTGTCGTCATGCCTACCGAGATCCCCCCTGTAGCTAAAGCAATGACACAACCCCAAACGACAGCAAGAAAAAGCACACTTGGAATAAATGACAGAAGAATATAACCAATTCCAGTCAAAGTAGCTCCGGACAACAAAACTACCCTCCCACCAAACCGGTCGATTAAGCCTCCATAAATTGGTGATGATAGTCCGCCGATTACGAGACCTATTGATGCGGCAGCCGAAATACTACCAACCGAAGTTTCAAATTCCTTTTCCCATTCGTGAACGTAGACACCGAAAGACGCACGAGCACCAAAATCGAGAAAAGTAACCAGTGCAAGACCGATCACGATAAACCAACCGTAGTACATATTGCTTAATTTTTTAGTAATAGGCATTTGGTCAACGGTACATCAGTCACTTGCAATGAGACAGACTATTGAGAATCCTTGTTAGATATATTTAAAACGATCTTCCCTGTGGCTCTACGGTCGCGGATAAGTTCCAATGCCTCCCTGTAATCCTTTAAAGGGAATTGGTCCGAAATATATGGATGGATTTTATCCTCACGCCACCATTCAACGATCTGTTGCAAACCTTCTCGCATACGCTCGGGAGACTTTTCACGGATTTTNCCGACNCTGAAACCCATAGCAGCCACGTCTTTCACCAATAAGTGATTCGCCNTAATTTCAGGAATTTTACCGCTTGCAAAACCAATAATTAAGATTCGAGCACCAGGATTCACACAATGCATAGATTCTTCAAAAGCATCACCGCCAACGGGATCAAATACCACATCAACACCACCAACACTATNCTCCACCTCGGCACTGATACTATGAGTCGAATAATTTATTAGGTGATCGGCTCCGTATGAGCGAGCGANGTCTAATTTTTCTTGCGAGCTGGCTGCGGCAATTACTCTCGCACCTGAGGCATGAGCAATTTCCACTGCAGTTAATCCAACTCCACCCGAAGCTCCAAGAACAAGTACCGTTTCACCGCTTGCGAGGCGAGCTCGATCGGCGAGGGCCAGATATGACGTGCCGTAGGCGATCGGGATAGNACAAGCTACCGCCGCAGGCATATCATCAGGTATCGCCACAAGGTCGATTGCCGGAACAATCACTTCTTCGGCAAAACCGCCGTATCGAAGTGGGGCCATAATGCGCTTTCCCACGAGAGACTCATCAACATTGGCAGCCACTTCGGTAACGACTCCTGCTACCTCAAGGCCTGGGGAGAATGGATATTGAGGTTTCTCCTGATACTTGCCCTGAGTCAGTAATATATCCGCGAAATTTACAGAGGCCGCCTCGGTCAATACTCGGACCTGAGACTCGTTGACCAGAGGCGATGGAACATCCAGCAAAGCCAAGGAATCGATACCTTCGGTCGAATGACAGGTTACAGCTTTCATTAAGATTATTTCCCCCATTCGAGTCTAGCCCGTGGCTGCATGTATTAACAGACTTTAAACAATTACGCATCTAGAGTTGAAAAGGAAGTTTCACTCAGGAGTTTTTAAGAAGCGCTGTTCTGTGGGGAGATGTAGCTTGGTACGGGTATTCGAAAAAGTATATGCACGAAGCTTGCTGAGCCTCTCCGCAATCCTAGCGATNACAGCCATACTTTTAATTCCTGCCCTGACAATGCAGCCAACTAGTACAGCATCAGCAGATCCACCGGCCGAAGTATTCGATACTCAGGCTCTGATCGACGATCGTTTCCCCGGTGACACATTTTTCATCGGATTTATCATCGAGTCAAACGACGGAAATATTCTGACTAAGCAATCGCTGAACGAGCTAATCAAGGTCACACACGACCTCAAGCAGTCACCGCAAGGGGGGAAACTCAAATGGAAATTCAATCCGGATACCAAGATGGAAACAATGGGGCTGTATACAGTAGCGGATGCAGTCGAACAGAATTTACAAATAAATCTTGGACAGTCAATATCCGAATCCAGTGAGTTCGAAGTTCGACGGGCCGTAACACAAGTTTTGGCAAAAGATTCCCCCACTCGTGCACTCGTCAATACTCTCTCGATCAACAGTGAACAGACCGCCACAACGGTTGACGATCAAGAACTCAATGCCTGGATAGCTCCTGCACTGATAGTGACANTTGAAGCAGATAATGAGGCACTTGGTGGCGGACCGATAATTGTCCCCTTTGGTACTGATGATTTTACAAAAGAAGAATACAGTCGAGACATTCAGGACATCCTGCGAGGCGACCAGACGGAATTCTCGGTATGGGGCATAGGTATTGACGTAAACCTGCAATCAATTGAACAAGGAGAAAGTGCCGCCCCGTACATNGCTCTCACGATCGTAGTTGTGCTGCTCATTGTAGGTATCTTCCTACGATCATATTGGGCNGTGACCACGGTTTCGGTTGGTATCGGTATTCTCATTATTTGGTTNNAAGGCATTTCCAATTTAATTGGCCTCGAAANTTCATTGCTAAATGACTTTATTGTTCCAATCGCTATGATTTCGTTTGGAGTTGATTCAGCGTTCCACGCCATTGGTCGGTATCAATCGATGAAACGGACTCACAAAAATTTCAAAAGAGCTTTCATTGTTGGGCTCAGTGCTGTCTTTGCGGCATTACTGCTTGCCTTCCTTAGTGATGCAGCAGCATTTCTGGCAAATACCACGGCACAAATCCCGATTATTGTTCAGTTCGGGATTGCTGCAGCCATTGCTCTTTTAGTATCGTTCATCATTCTCGGGATTGCTGTTCCACTTCTCATCACAAAGCTTGAAGAATTCCAATCTGACTCTGCAGCCCATTCAAGTCCTGCNTTATGGATTAGGGCAATCGCCTCCTTGCTTTCTTCACTNTCNGCGGGAGNAGCNGTTCTCCTACTAATTGTCATGCCNCAAATCGGNGTNGCCATCCTATTGTTNCACNGCNTTATATTTCTCCTCATTCCGTCNCTCATTGTCAGAAGAGCCAGGTCAAATCGAGNAAATACTGATGCCGATNCGGACAGTCTCTTAATATCTGCACCNCGTCAACCAAGACTGGAAATATATCTGGGCAGACTNATNGTNGCGCTCGCTGATCGACGACTCCTAGTGCTGCCNTTGGCTGTNTTAATAACGGTTGGATCCATTGCAGCCGCTCTGAACCTCAAGGCCGCGTTCGATATCTCNGACTTCTTCGATCCGGANAGTGAAGTGGTAATTGGCATCGATAAATTAGACGAACATATTGGCCAACGAGGAGGCGAGCCGGGTTACCTATATTTCCANGGGGATCTATCTCAACCAGATGCACTNCGNNCCATNAAAACAGGTATAGATGATCTTGATCGGGAGGGTTCAGACCTATATGCAAGGACCGCTGATGGGGACATCGTCCGGTCACGAAGTTTGCTGGATATGCTGTCTCTACAACTCGCAACAAAATCTGAATCCGAATCAATCGGTCGATCGTCAGGATTTATCTTTTCCGATGAAGACAATAACCAATTACCGGATTCAAAATCACAGATAAACGCTGCAATCGATCACGCACTAGTCAACGGAGTAAACAATCAAGATGGAGTGCAGGAATATAGCCCCGAACTGGTCAGGCAGATCGTATGGAGAGATATCACCTCCGACACGATTGCGACCTACATTGCTTTGCAATTCCCGGACACACGGGATGTAAAAAACATTCAGTTGATTCAGGAAGATCTTGAGCCTCGCCTAGTCGACATCGAACGACAATTACAAGTCAACCAAAATGATGCAACGGCGAAACTTACTGGGCCTCCATTCACTAGACAAGCTACATTAGATGCGAGTCTCCAAACACTACTTCGCTCTTTTCCGGTAGCACTACTTCTTTGCTTCTTAGTAGCGTTATTCTTCATGCGATCGTTACGATATTCGGTAGCCTGTGTCGTTCCAATAGTCATGGTTGCAGCGTGGCTCTACGCCTTTATGTACTTCTTCGGATACCAGCTCAATATGGTGACATCTACGGTGGGCGCAATATCAATTGGTATCGGTATTGACTACGCTATCCANTTCACGATGAGATTCCGNGAAGATATTCAATTAGGCGTTGAGCGTCGTCANGCTCTTATCAATTCAGGTCAAACTACAGGGGTCGCTCTTCTTGGNTCTGCAGTTTCGAGTGCGATTGGATTTGCAATTATGGCATTCGCNCCGATGCCTTTNTTCGCCACATTCGGAATACTCACAGCAGTAATGATAATCTTCGCCGCTGCAGCTTCCCTGCTGGTACTTCCATCAATTCTGTGGTTTATGGTGCCAACTTTATCCAAGGAGACCGCCTAGCGACTATTCGTCCAAATAGGAAGATATGCCCCGGTCACTTAGTAACTGAACATATTCTTCAAGGCTCATTTCTCGCCCCGTATCAAGCCACTCTTCGTCAGTGAATTCGGAACGGGCCTGGACCATAGAAAAAGCGTCAGGGCCGACAAGGTATCTTAGTTTTGGTTCATCAGTCACAATCGCATGTTCAATCAATTCTGCAACCTCCTGCGGATATGTTGGCTTCTCCAAACGCACTCCAAACCAGTGACCAGCCCGCTCCACAAATTCACTGTAGGGAGACTCCGGGTTGGGCGGATTACTTCCTTTACTAAAAATAGGAGTTTGGATGACACCAGGTTCGATAAGTGCCACACGAATCCCAAAGCGAACTACCTCTGCAGCAAGTGATTCCGTCATCACATCAAGCGCAAACTTACTCCCCGAATATGTAGACATGTTGGGATTGGCGACACGACCGGCCACCGAGGTCACATTAACGATCGTCCCCTGCCGACGTTCACGCATCCCTGGCAGCACAAGTTGCATCATCCGTACAGCCCCAAATACATTGGTCTCGAAGACCTCTCTAATGTGCTCCATAGATGCCTCTTCAAGAGGCCCTCCGGAACCTATCCCGGCATTATTTACCAGAATATCTATTTGACCCGCACGATTAACTATTTCACCTACGCAGTTAGAACATGAATCAGCATCATTCACGTCGAGTGCCAGCACTTCGAGCCTGAGGCCTTCGGATTTTGCCGCCTCGAGTAGTGCTGTACCTGCATCCGGATTGCGCATTGTGGCAAAAACATGGAAATTGTTTCTTGCGAGATGTAATGCCGTTGATTCACCTATTCCCGTGCTTGAACCGGTAACTAATGCTACATCCATTGGATCACTCGCTTTCTGCTCTATTTGCCATGTATAACGGGAATAACCTCGTCTATCAGTCTTCTGGTTTGATGCATTATGTCGGGTCCATCAGTTCCAATTGGTGTCAAAACAAACTTAGAAATACCGGCTTCCCTATAGGATTCTATTGTTTTGAGTATGTCGTTTGCATCACCGATACCATAGTAGGATTCAACTGAATCCATCTCAGGAAAACGAGCTAATCGTTGGGCCTGCTCCTGCACAACTGGTTCATCCCAACTCCCAAATCTAAAACCAAACCCTGCTCCATAATGATCTTCATCAATCGGTCTTCCAGTTGCCTGACTTTCGGCCTTAATGAGATCAACGACTGGTTTAATACGGTCGGGTGTTTGGATCCCAGCAAGCCATCCAGTGCCAAGCGTTGCCGTTCGCCGTATCGCTGCTTTGGATGAACCGCCTATCCATAAAGGGAGAGGCTGCCTCATCGGGATGGGAGATATCTGAGCTCTTTTGTATTGAAAATATTCTCCATCAAAGTTCACGGAATCTCCCTGCCAAAGCAGGGTCATGATCTCTAACATTTCGTCGACGCGCTTCCCTCTGCCCTTAGGGCTTCGCCCTGTCGCACTCCATTCAGGTATTGCCACGGAACCCACACCAAAGGCAGGTAGGAGTCGCCCGTTCGAGAGGTAGTCAATAGTTGCACACTGTTTCGCAAGAATAAGAGGGTCTCGAAAAGGAAGCACGACTACGTTCATACCAAACTGTAGTCGCTCAGTCGCCCCAGCCAATATCCCCATAAGTGCCAACGGTTCTAGGCTTGTGCTCTCGGAAATCAGGCGGTCGCTCGTCCAGATCGAGTCTACGTCCCCGTCTTCACACAATTCCACCCATTCAAAGAATTCACCAGCGGTCTCAAAAGGAAAACGTGGTGTCCCTATACCAATACTCTCGCTCATACTTAGCCCTCCGCGTTGAAAGAAAATACCATCGTTGAGATGGTATTTTCTTCAGCTTCAGTGGGATACCCCACCGGAATATGTCGCAACTTACACACCCAAGTATCGAATACTTATTCAGTGGCCGAGCGAAACCGAGATCTACATGTAGTACTTCTGTATCGCTTCGCGTGTTTCGACATCG
>PBOW01000010.1 GCA_002725365.1 Chloroflexota bacterium
AGGCTGCGTATGCAAGGCATAGTTTCTGAATAGTGTTGCCCCGCTTGAAGCGGGTGGTCTTATTTATAAGAAATGTCAATATAGATGCTATCAGGTATCCGATACCGCCCTGTAGGGCCAGATTGAATATTGTTAATCCAATGAAATTTGGTGTAAACAGGCTCATCATCAAACCCAAGGCAAGACTAACCGCCGGAATGAGCAGCAGCAGTGACAAGGTTTGGGTCCACTTGAGCGACGGAATCAAGCCCTTCATGTTGGAACAATCTCGACATCGAATTCCCCCGGGAGTATGCAGGAGGCAGTTACTGCATATGGACTTATTGCATTTACCGCAAGAAAGGCTTGATGGCCTTTTGCAACGCTGACATGTGTCTTCCATAAACAGCTGTTAGGTGTAGCTAGTCTGCATCAGTTGCGAATATTACTTCGCAATTTCAGTGGAGCGTGTTTCTCTCACTACAGTCACTTTTATTTGCCCAGGGTACTGTAGTGATTGTTCGATTTCTCTGGAAACTTCTCTCGCCAGTCGCGTAGATGCGAGATCGTCGATTTGGTCTGGCTTGACCATGATTCTTATCTCCCTTCCAGCCTGAACAGCAAAGGCTTGTTCTACGCCATCGAAAGAGTTTGCAATCGTCTCTAGAGCCTCAAGGCGTTTCACGTACTCTTCTACTTGCTCACGGCGTGCGCCAGGTCTACTCCCGGACATGGCATCAGCGCAGATCACGACTAATGCTTCTACGGTCTCCGGTTTTACTTCTTCATGATGCGCTTCAATGGTGTGAGTCACCGCCTCCGGAAGGCCATATCTTCGAGCGATGTCAGCTCCTAAAAGCGCGTGGGTTCCCTCAATTTCTCTATCTACTGCTTTGCCTAGATCATGAAGCAGACCACCGACTCTAGCTACTTCCACATCGGCTCCCAGTTCGTGGGCTAGGGCCGCGGCTAGCCATGATGTTTCAATACAATGTCGAAGTTGATTTTGGCCATATGAGTATCTGAACTGTAATCTTCCAAGAGTCTTAATTATTTCATTGTGGAGTCCTGTAACTTCGGCATCGGCAACAGCTTGTTGTCCTGCCTTTTCAATTCGTTTCTCAACATCTGCGCGGGCTCTATCCACTGCGTCTTCGATACGTGACGGTTGTATCCGCCCATCTTGGATCAGTTTATCCAAGGCAGTTCTTGCTATTTCTCTCCGGGTAGGCTCAAATGCTGAGACGGTGACTACTCCAGGGGTGTCATCAATAATTAAATCACAGCCAGTCGCTGCTTCGAAGGCTCTGATGTTTCGACCTTCTCTTCCAATTATTCGTCCTTTTACTTCGTCGGAAGGTATAGGAATCACACTTACGGTCATTTCGGCCGTAACCTCCGACGTAATTCTTTGCATGACCGTGGCCAGGATTTTTCGTGCGCGAACCTCCGATTCAGCTTTAGCTGACTCTTCCATCGCTAATACTCGTCGCCCTGACTCCTCTCGCAGCTCATCGTCAAGTTTGTTCAGTAGCTCTGACTTTGCCTCCTGAGTTGTCAGTCCAGCAATGTCTTCGAGTTTTTCCTTCAGACCTTCTAACTGGTCTTCAATATTTTCTTCTTGCGTCTGGATATCTTCAATCTGAAGTCTGATTGTTTCTTCTTGTTTTTCTAAATTTTCAGTTCTTCGATCGAGTGATTCCTCTCGTTGTTCGATCCTTCTTTCGACACGACTAATTTCCCGGCGTCGGTCACGAATTTCTTCATCGATTTCTTTGCGCCTGGCTATAGAAGAGTTTTCAGCNTNAGTTACGATTTCTGATGACTCANGACGCGCATCTGAAATNNTTTCCTGTGCTTTCTGTGTCGCCGCAGTAACTAANCCCANAGATGAATTTTTACTGTGGTAATACATGAATAATGCTCCGATGATGAGCCCAGCAAGCCCACCTGCCAAGCANAGTGCGAGAGTTATAGGATCCATTCGATTCTCCACGAACCGACCGCGCGCAGCCATATATCAGGACAAAACGTCAGTAATCTAACAGCTGGCTTCGCGTCAAGCCAGATAATATGTTTGTTTTTGATCTACAGAGTAGCACGCACCACATCTTTTAAGAAATGTAGAGTTTCTAGAAATTAGACTTAGTCAGAGTTTGGAGGCAGAGTTCTATAGTGGCCGACTGGAAACCTTTGCGGTAAAGATGTTGTTTGACCTGATCAAGCTGGCCGGGAGAGAGATTATTGCGGTCAGTTACTTTGCATTTTTTCTGAATATGTATCAACGCGGCCGGCATCTCATCATAGCTATCGAGGGATGTCTCGATTGCTGAATCCGATATGCCTCTGCCTCTCATCTGATAGCGAAGTAGTCGCTTGGATTTGAGTGTTGAGGAGGATCTTGTTACGTGGTGATGAGCGATNTTATCGTGATCTAGATATCCAAGTTCCTCCACTCTCGCTACNGCAACTTCAATCATTTGATCCGTGAACGTGAATCGTTTGGTTGATTTCAGTGCCTTAGTCAACTCGAATGCGGTTCTTTCTCTCTGTGCCACNAGTGAGAGAGCCTTTATTTTTGCCTGCAGACCAATTGCTTCTGTTTTGATGCTCTCCCAGTCACTTTCAGTCAGGACGAGTTGGCGGCGAATTGAGTATTTCAACGCAGTTTCAGCAGGAAACTGTATTTTTTCAGATTTCCCGCTAGTATTTTCCTGTGAATACTCAACTACAACCTGATCGCTAGCACGCCCCCGTATTTTTTCTATGACTATCACTTGAACNAGCAATCGATATTATTGTGTAATGAGGAGCTCAGGAAGATCTGCATCCGCTGCTTCTGGGTTGTCGGTCGCTTCAGTGGGTGAGAGACCTGCGATCTCTCGGACTTTTTGGTCGATCTCAGTGAATATCAAGTCATTTTCTTGAAGATACGTAGACGCGTTGCGCCGTCCTTGCCCTAATCTGACGTCGCCATAGGAGAAGAATGCTCCGGCTTTATTGACGATGTTGTGTTCTACTCCGAGGTCCAGTACATCGCTCCAACGATTGATCCCATGCATGTCAGCTAAAAACATGATTTCAAATTCAGCCTGTCGGAAGGGCGGGGCAACTTTGTTCTTTACTACTTTGCAACGGACGCGGTTCCCGATGAATTGCTGGCCATCTTTAATGGACTCGATACGCCGAATATCAATTCTAACTGATGAGTAGAATTTTAATGACCGCCCTCCGGGAGTGGTCTCTGGGCTGCCAAACATGACCCCTATTTTTTCCCTTAGTTGATTAATGAATACGAGGGCGGTATTCGTGCGCGATACTGCAGCGGTCAGTTTGCGCATGGCTTGGGACATGAGCCTCGCTTGCAATCCGGGGAGACTATCACCCATGTCACCTTCAATTTCTGCCCTAGGAACTAACGCGGCGACAGAATCAATGACAATGATGTCCAGTGCTGAGGAGCGGATAAGCGCTTCGCATATTTCTAGAGCTTGCTCGCCGGTATCGGGTTGCGAAATTAGTAATTCTTGAATATCAATTCCACACGCGGCCGCATATTCTGGATCCAATGCATGCTCCACGTCGATATATGCCGCCGAACCGCCACTTCTCTGACATTCAGCAATGATATGTTGGGCGAGCGTCGATTTTCCAGCAGACTCTGGTCCAAAAATTTCAGTTATTCTGCCTCGTGGAACTCCACCTACTCCTAAAGCGATATCCAAGGAGAGGGCGCCTGTAGGAATGGATACAATATGTAATGCTGCCTCAGGGTCTCCAAGCCGCATGATAGATCCCTTGCCATGCTCTTTGATAATTTCGTCAATAGCAACGTTTAGGTTTTTGTCTTTATCTTCAGCATTAATGGGATTATCAGTGGGTATTGACTTGGTTGGCTTTGTTGGCATTTTGGCTAGGTCCTGTCGTTTTATTTCAAGTGATCCCCACCACGATTAATACGATATAGAACAAATGTTCTGATGTCAAGTTTGAGTATTATAAGGTTTTCGAGCTTATCTTACTTGGGCAGTAATGAAGTTGGACAGAATGAAGAGTAAAATCATAGTAAGCATTGGGGTTATATCGATAGTGCCACCAATCGGCGGCACTATCTTTCGGATAGGTTCCATGATCGGTTCAGTTATCAAGTCAAGTATCCGAGCTATTTCACTGCCTCTCAGTTGGGGAACCCAGGACAAAAGAGCCCTTCCTAAGATACAAAATCCAAGAATATCGAGTATTTGAGCAATAATGATAGCGAAAATATCAATGAATGAGTTCAATCTATTCCCCTTTAGTCACGTAGTTCAACCGCTCGATCATATGCCGCTTGGACAGCAGAATCTATAACTTTGCGCAGATTTCCTGCCTCGAGGGTAGTTATCGCAGCTTCGGTGGTGCCGCCAGGGGACGTCACATTGTCTCGAAGTTGTTCAACAGAAGTTTGAGATTCCATAGCATGAACGGCTGCACCTAGCACTGTTTGAACAACTAGCTGATGGGCTAGATCTTCATCGATATTTCTGGAGACAGCAGCTTGAACGAGGGCCTCTATGATCAAAAATATGTAAGCAGGACCGGAACCATTCAGGGCGGTGCAAATATCAATTTCATCATCAGAATGAACTTCAGCAACAACTGGAGAAGATGATCGGATTAGCTCAGTCACCAAAAGTTTACCGTCGATCGGAAAGTTATTTCCGAAAAAAATTGCGGCTGCGCCTTGGCCACGTGCCGCAGGTAAGTTAGGCATAATTCTCGCAGCTTGTTCATGTTTGCTTTCGTAAATGATTCTATTTAATGGAATCCCTGCGGCCACTGATAACAGCAGTGCTTCAGATCTTATTGCCGGTTTTATTAATCGAATGGTTTCCGGAAATTGCTGCGGTTTCATACAGAGAATAACGACATCGGCCTCCGTTACCTTCGATTCTGTTTGGCTACCATCGACAACCTCGACATCATATTTGTCGTGAAGATAATCCCTTCGTGAAGGGTCAATTTCGACGACCGAAAATGCATGGTTACTGACCGCATTTCTGCTAAGAGCTCCGTTAAGAATTGCTTCGCCCATGAAGCCACCACCGATAAATGTGATTTTCATATTTTCCTACCCTTTAGAAATAAATTTTAGCAATTAAACCTATTTGACCGTTCGGCGTTCCCCGAAAAGTGTTGTCCCTAGACGGATTATTGTGGCACCCTCCTCGATAGCTATTTCAAAATCTTGACTCATCCCCATTGATAGCTGAGGAAGTTCATTGAGTTCCGCTAATCGTCTTATTTTGGAAAATAGTGGGCGAGATTTATTGGCATCCTTGTTATACGGTGCCATAGCCATGAGTCCCACGATCGAAAGTTCATCAGATTTCCTAGCCGTTTCTAGTAGCTGGTCAAAATTATTCAGCCGTACTCCCGACTTGTGATTTTCCTCAGTGACATTTACTTGGATGAAGCATTGCATTGGCGATGCTGAAGTTAGTATTTTACCTTGATCCTTGAGGTATTTTCTTCGTTTATGGAGAATAGTTACCAAGTCAGTTGAGTCTAGNGTATGCAGAATGTCGACGGTNCCGACTATATCTTTCACCTTATTTTTCTGTAAATGCCCTAGAAAATGCCATTTGGGNAAAATTTTTTCTCTGGCNAGTGAGCTGTTTTTTGACAACAACTCTTGCACTCTATTTTCTCCAAATTCATTTAGATTTAGATGGTGTGCGCGGGNGATAGTTTCTGACGACTGTCCTTTTGTCACTGCGAGGAGGGTGACTTTTGTTCGATCATATCCAGCTTTTCGACAGGCCANCCNTATGCGTTCTTCCGTGACTTCAAGACGAGCTTGGANTGAATCTGACATGAGCGTTTGTGCCAAAAGTATTATCCATGGTTCAAATAGCGTAGCATGGTCATNGAATCATATAGGTCAGGAAGTAAGGNTAGGCAAGTGTATCACCGTGGAAACTCCCCAGATCCNGGCTCATGGAGAGAGATNCTACTGATCATCCGGATAGTATTCGAAGTCCTGATACCNCCACTTTTCTTTATTATTATCTCGCTGGGTTTGGTGGTAGCTTTCTTCATACTACTGTTGAATGGNTCAATATTCGCTATCGTTCCAGTAGGACTGTTTGCTTTGGAGATTATATGGATAGTCCGGAAGGGTAACTCTGCTCAGGTGGAAAGTCGTGAGCGTTTGACTAATTTTTATGATGACTGAAGCCGTATCACGGTTTTCGAATTAGTAGATTCCGTGTTCGGTACAACGTCAACATCAAAAAGCAGCGGTTGTTCAGGGGGAACATAGGTAACGTTGTCTAGTGTAGTTCTGATATCATCCAGGAGCTCGTCCGCCGACACGAACGCTCGATAGGATGCGGCATACCTGATATACGTGACCATGTCCACTCGTTTGAGTCTATTCATAACGACCTCAGCCAGTAATCGACTCTCAATTTCGTTTCCTTGGGTAACGACATGGTCTTCAACTTCGGTAACAAGTTTGGTCAGTGCTTCGGGAACGGCGTGTTTTTTGTGCGCGGCATGGGCTAGGCTGTTAAAAAGTTTTTCCTTGTTGAATCTCTCTTTTCTCCCGTCTTTTTTTCGGACAAGGAATGTGTCAGAAATAAATTCCTCAATTGTTATGAATTCCAGACCACATTGGAGACACAGCTTTTCTCTTTGCACAGAGGTAGTGCTGACAGTGATATCTTGGAGCTTGTTTTGCGGTGACTCGCAATTTGGACAATTCATTTCGGGCCCTATCGTTGCCAAGAGTTCATGTACAAAAGTACCGCTGATAGAAAAATATATGGTTAGAGAAGTCACAGAGTTTTGCACAAAGCGATAGACGATATGTGCGTTATTTGACGATCTGTGAGTTCAGTCGATCGCACCAACCTAGGAGAAATTTCAGGCTGAGTATCCTCTGGTTATCTGTCAGGGATTTCTTCATTGAAGTAGGGAGCTGATTGCCTAGCTGGATCTAATGGACGTCGAGAGGCACTACTTGAGTTTTCGTCAGTCCAGTCGGAGGGTATATCAGCGGAGATCGGTGGAGCTGTAGTTTTAGTATCTGGGGCTGAGGCGTCCTGACTCTTAATAGTCTCAATTGGATCGATATTAGGCATCGGTAGCGCCTCGTCCAATGATTTCCTAAGATCAGTGAGGCTAGGGANTGAACTCATATCGGGTCGTTCGAGTTGTTTTGTGCTCTCATTGAGCGCCATATCGATTGTAGTAGGTTCAAATTGTTCNAAGTCTGCGGCAACTATAGTTACATGGATCTCATCATCTAAATCGTCCCGGAGCATCACCCCGGTAAAGACATCACATTCTGTTGGNTGAGAACGTTCCCCTACTACTTCTTTGATTTTACGGATTTCCTCACGGGTGAGTGGAGACTCATCGCTACTCGATGGACCTACCACATTAATNAGCAGTCGTTTCGCATTCGTAATATCAGTGTTGATTAGAGGATTTGCGAGCGCATTTTGAGCTGCTCCAACTGCACGAGCGTCTCCTGAACAGCTTCCGATTGCAATGACTGCATCNCCCGCGTGTTCTAGTGTCGAACGGAAATCAGAGATATCCAAATTCCAAAGTCCGTTCACTGTGATTATCTCACTCAGTCCCTGAATGGCATCAGCCAATATTTTGTCAGTAAGTCTAAATTCATCTTCGATTCCNATTAAACCCAGATCATCAACTTCTTCAGCAGTCGAAGATGACGCCAATAAATCATTCTCAATAACGANTACAGCGTCTACNTTCTTCTTGAATTCCTCTAGTGCTGATTCGGCAATTCCACGTTTCTTACTGCCTTCCCAACTAAACGGCATCGTTACTATCCCTACGGTTAAGACGTCATCTTCACCAATAGTTAGGCTGTTCGCAATTTCTGCTATTACAGGCCCCGCTCCAGAGCCAGTACCTCCGCCTAGACACGCCGTAATGAAGACAATTTCTGATCCTTCGAGGGCTTGGTANATGGAATCTCTTGCTTCTTCCGCTGCGGCTCTTCCTCTTTCTACTCGTCCGCCAGCACCTTTACCNCTAGTACGNGTTCGTCCTAGATGGATTTCATGGTCAACCTCTAGAGCAGCGAGTGCCCGACTGTCAGTATTTGCAATGATATACGTCACTCCAGGCACAGGTTCCATACGCCCCACTGAGTTGGAGCCACCACCACCCACTCCAATTACTGATATCTCCACCATATTGTCAAAATCGGGAATTTTTCTCCGGTTACCCGTAAGTAAGGTGGGTTGTCTGGTNATNGGAGCAACATCTTGTCTAGGCGTATTATCTCNCGGACGTCGTTTGAAAGTTTCTCCAATATTTGTTGGTTCGTCCNAGGTACGCAGCTCGGTTTCGGGTAGTTTCGTATCCTTTGTAATTGCAGCAGAAGTTATTGGACGGGGAGGTCTCGGGGTGTAGTGAACTCCTGGTTGTTGACCTAAGGAATGTTCTGGTTCATTCCGTACAAGCCTATTTGCAGTCTCCTGAGTCTTTGCNGAGCGTAAATTTTTAACATCCTGCAAATAATTCCTAGAAGGCGTGGCTGATGGAGTATTATCACCAGAATTTTGTCGGATACTGAACTCGTTCATCTTGTCCATTTTGCTAACCCTCCATATCTTCTAATGATTTATGCACCAAAAACACCGGCAACTGCTCTAACAATAGATGAGCCAATAGTACGAATCTCAGGCAGACTCTCGGGAGTTTCATGAGCGGACCAATTCGCGGCCACAGATAATAAGCCAAGCGCAGCTGCGAACTCAGGCCCTGATATTTCATCCGGGAGATTATCTATATGTTCGGGGGATAACTTCAGAGGTTTTTGCACTAAAATATGAGGACATCCTAAGTCCGCCGCAATTAGTTTTGTCAGGTCCTCGATGTGATCAAGGCCCGACGTTCCCCCTACGAGTACTATACCTCCGCTGAGCTTAGTGAGGGGAATTATTTCCCGATCAATGTACTTGAGGGCAGGTTGAATAATATCGAATTCTATTCTTTTTTGAATAATTCTGGAAAGATAGGACCTTTTTTCAAGATGCGTCTCGCCATTAGTTTTCTTGATGGCAACCTCGCTGGCATCCTCTACGAACGAAGGGACACAGCTCCCATACTTAATCTTCACTGATTCTGGGTCCTTTGCTTGGAGTATTTCTCTTATGTCTTGAGTGACATTGGCGCCGCCACTCTGAAAGGATCTCGATGAGATTATTTTGCCATTGACGCAAACGGCAACGCTCGTGACCGAGTGACCAATATCGATTAGTGCAACCGCTTGGTGCTTCTCGTCACGGCTGGCAACTGTTGAATGGACGGCCGCTGTGGCAGTCGGGATTGTTTCAGCAGTTTCAAGTGAAGCCCGGGACAGGCAATCTACTAGAGCATTTATTCCTCTAGAATGGCCAGCGACTCCTACAGCGGAAACGGTGAGACTATCACCTCGATGCCCCAGTGGGTTTAGTTTTTCCTCTGGACCGACATAGTAATGAAGTGGCACATAATCTAGTAATTGATATCCGATCGGCAGCTGATTGTTTAGTGCCGGTACCGCTGATTCATCTATTAGATCTTTATCTTTTTGGGTTATTTCTCGGTGCGGAGGAATTGTAATGGTATTCTCAGCATTAACCTGAACTGAAAGTGCACCACTGATCCCAAGATACGTGGCCTCAACGACTAGATTTGAGTCGCAAGACGGAAGTGTGTGTCGTATAGCTTGTACCGCATCAGGTAGAGCATTTTCAATTTTGCCGCCCATAAAATACTCTGTTCGTGACACCGCATGGTGCAAAATTTCAATAGAGTCGGTATTTTTCCTAGCAACGATGGTTACTACTTTCGAAGATTCGGGAAGCGTAACAGCAAAATAATTCGATTCGTTCATCTCGCTGCAATCTCCAGGCCCGAAGTATCTATAGTGGTGATACCTCGAACAAGTGCCTTGTTTTTAAACCTGAGATCAAGCTCGATTGGTTTTGACTGAGCAGGTTTGGATATTTCATGATGAACCATTTCCCAGAGTTGAAGTTTCTCTTCTAAATTGGAGCTATCTCCCAATATGACCTGATTCCCGTTTGATAGCCTTACAATCAGACCTTTTTCTTTGATAAATAGCAGTGTGGTATCTGCGAGTAGGAGTGTCATCTCTGGAGACTGATTTTGTAAAATTTGTACCGCATAGAGAGCATCATGGTTTGGGGTCACTGTGGATGGATTGTCTGGACTAAATTCGATGATGGTGGGATTGTCGTTTGGAACGAAGTATTCCATTATTTGTCCCGAGGAACCTATTGCTACCCGTTTTGTTCCGGTCTGCCAATAGGCCACTGGCTTGTATTCTTGTATTTGTATGGTGAGTTGTATGAAGCCACTTCGACTAACGTGTGTAGATTCAACGGTAGGTATGCGTCCGATTTTTGCTTCAAGTTGGGCTGGAAAAATGAAGTCGATAACGGGATTTCGTAGAGCGGTCGTTTTTGTTATCGCCTCGTCAGTGTATTGATTTGTTCGTCCCTCGATCAGAAGGTTGTTCGAAGCAGCCGAGGCGGGTTGAATTAGCGCGCACACCAGAACCATTGCGAGGGTGCTTTTTACTGCTCTGATGAGCAGAATGTGACAATTGGCTTTAATTAAATCAGTTCCAACTATTTTATATCTTCGGATTAGGGGTAATATTTCTGGCGTGAGTCTAATCATGTGGCCTCACATCCTGACCAGCCTGTTCGCCACTTATTGCTAACCTAGTAATTAATTGTTTAAAGGCAAGACCAGAATTTTCGCATAATATCGGGAACATGGATGAGGTAGTGAAACCTGGTGAAGTATTGATTTCTAGACAGTAGATATCATTTGTCTCAGTCAAAAGAAAATCAACACGAGCATAACTTCGTGCTCCGAGGAGGCGGAAAATTTTC
>PBOW01000011.1 GCA_002725365.1 Chloroflexota bacterium
TGTGTTTTTGGATTAGATGTCACGGACGAGGCAGCCTTTTCTGCTTCTTTAGGGGAATATGGGTCTAGCAGGAGCCGTCAACAAGGTCGTGGACTGACTATAGAGCGTTCATACCACCACATAGTTAAGTTTTTCACTGACCATATTTGGTGGTATTTGGTGGCATTGAGTATTCTTCTTACTGGTCTTATGTGGATATTTGTTGGATTGAGAGTGGATTCAATTCCAACGTATCTAGAGGGAGCATTTCCCCTGAGCAGTCCTGAACCTCGTTTTATCGAATTGTGGGATAGCAGACTCCTCTTTCAGATTCCAGAAATGATCAGTTGGTTCGTGGTGTCCAGTGTCTGCCTAGGCTTCCTTTGCCATTTCGGTAACAATCTGGTAGGTAGGGGACTCGTGTTACTAGCAAATATCTGGCCGCTACTAGGAATCTTTTTGACGGAATCAGCTATTCGGATCTATTCTTAATCACTCAGTCATGACTGTATATCTATACCGGTATAACCTTGATTTATGGGGAATATAGAGACAGAAGTACTTGTTGTCGGAGCCGGTCCTGCGGGTAGCATCGCGGCTCATCAAATCGCTAGTTCTGGCTTTGAAGTTACCTTACTGGATAGGGCTAAGTTTCCGCGTGACAAACCTTGCGGGGGTGGAGTCACTGTTCGGTGTGAGTCACTTCTTCCATTCTCAATTGATCCGGTGGTTGAGGATATTATCAGCTCGGCTGAAATCGCCTTGCGCGATGAGAAATCAATCTTTCGCGAGTCTTCGCAAACTTTAACCTACATGACACAAAGATCTAAACTTGATGCGTTCTTGGCAGAGAAAGCGCAGGAATCTGGTGCGGTATTCCGGGACAGTGAGTTGGTTCAGGATATAAGGTCTCTGGCTGGAGATGGTTTTTCAGTGACTACGAAGTCCGGCACGAGGATTCTGTCAAAAGTGGTATTAGGTGCTGATGGAGCAAATGGGATTACAGCAAATCGACTTGGCTACGATAGACATCTAGGAGGTGCAGTGGCACTCGAAGGGAATATTTATTTTCCTGAGGGTGTTCCAGAACGATTTGCTCACACGGTTGTTCTTAATTTTGGATATCTTACCGATGGGTACGGCTGGATTTTTCCTAAAAAGGATCACATCAATATAGGCGTGGGTGCTAGTCGTGATAGTGGTGGTAAGAGACTAACCGCAGCCCTCACAAGATTGGCAGAAATATATGGGGTTGATTTACGGGAAATAGAAAATCTCCGTGGTCACCATCTCCCAATGCGTCAGAGTTCCGCACCTTTAACGCAGGGAGGTTCGGCCCTACTCGGTGATGCGGCGGGTTTAGTTGATCCACTGTCTGGTGAAGGTATTTTTGCTGCTCTCAGCTCCGGAATGGCTATAGCACCGGTAGTAGGGCAGTATCTGACTGGTCAGTCATCTTCCCTCGGGTCCTATGCTACCAAGCTAGAAAAAGACTTGATTCCCGAAATAGAAACATCACATGCCTTGATGGAGATACTACACGCTTATCCACGCCCATTTATATGGATGCTCCAGCATTTGGATCTTTTCTGGACCGGGGCAATTGATTTGATTCGTGGTGATTCCACCTACATAGACTTGACTGCTAGGTTTGGTACGGTTGGCAGGAAACTTCTTACTCCTACTGCGATGGCAGGATCATTTATCGCCCGATGGCGCAGGAACCATTTTAGCTGACTTGACTCTTTCGTAAGATTACCGGAGACTACGGGATACTATGAACGCGATGTATTCAGACACCAGGTTAATAACAGTGTGCACACACTTGTCGGTGTCCGTCGTGGTTAACGTGTCCTAGGGTGGCCTTCTGGCCGCCCGCTCGCTCGCGTGTCGAGCCATGTTGCGAAAATCTTGCAAATCAAGTTTACGCTTTACCTAATTAAGTTAATAATTAAAGTTTAGGAACGTTATCTATCAAGATGCCTTGAGAATATCAATGAAATAGTCTTTTGGCTTTTCTTAAACACCGAAAAGAAAGAAAGCAAATATGTCAAAAATAAGTGGTGCCGACATTGTTTTAAGATGCTTGCAGGAGCTTGGAGTGGATACGCTATTCGGCTATCCCGGGGGGGTAGTTCTGCCTCTTTATGATCGCTTTCCACACTATCCTGATATAAATCATATTTTAGTGCGTCACGAGCAGGCAGCCGGACACGCAGCGGATGGATATGCCCGTGCCTCGGGGAAACTTGGTGTTGCATTGGCTACGTCAGGTCCAGGAGCCACAAATCTTGTGACTGCTATTACGAATGCCCACATGGATTCGGTACCCACACTGTTTATTACCGGAAATGTCACTCGTTCACTGTTGGGGAAAGACGGCTTTCAAGAAGCTGATATAACTGGTATTACGATGCCCACGGTTAAGCACAACTATTTGGTTATGCGACCCGATGATCTTGCGTATGCATTTAAAGAGGCAGCATACATTGCTACAACAGGCAGGCCGGGTGCGGTTCATATTGATATCCCGAAAGACGTATTCATTGAAGAGGCTGAATTCAGCTGGCCCGAGACGATAAATGTTAGAGGATATAATCCACCCTCAACCGCTGAGCAGGGTTCAATACAGCAAGCGGCTGAGATCATCGATCACTCAGAACGCCCGCTAATCTTCGCAGGCCATGGGATCATTTTATCTGATGCTGCTGATGACCTTAGAAAATTTGCAGAAAAATCGGGCACCCCTGTGGTGAATACCCTGCTTGGGCTGGGATCCATCGCACCCGATCATGTCCTTTCCTATGGAATGATGGGGATGCATGGTTCTTATTGGGCTAATCATGCTGCTTCAAATGCGGATGTGATCATTGGGCTCGGGATGCGGATGGACGACCGGGCCTTGGGAAGATTCGAGGACATGAACCCTACGGCAAAAATCATTCATGTGGATATTGATCCTGCCGAGCATCAAAAAAACCTCGAAACTCATGTTCCAATAGTTGGAAACGTCTCTGATGTACTCAAGCAATTAACCAATGCAGTGCAGAAAGCAACTCACCCAGACTGGCTTTCATGGATTGATGACTTGAGGATCGGACATCGAGCGTCGATGTCAGTGCCTGAAGGCCCTGAACTTACTGCTCAATACGCGATTGCCCGAATTGCTGACTACATTGGAACCGAATCAGTTCTTTGTACAGGCGTGGGTCAACATCAGATGTGGTCGGCACAGTTCGGTGCGATCTCTAGACCTCGCCAGTTCATAACATCAGGCGGACTGGGGACGATGGGCTTTGAAGTGCCAGCTGCTATGGGTGCTCAGGCAGCATGCCCAGATCGATCTGTTTGGACTATTTGTGGTGATGGTGGCTTTCAAATGACCTTCCAGGAAATCGGTACGATGGTAGACGCTAAACTCCCGGTGCGGATGGCAATAATGAATAACTGCTATCTCGGGATGGTTCGCCAGTGGCAAGAACTCTTCTACGATCAAAATCTAGTCGATGTAGATATTTCTCAACCAGATTTTCTCAAAATTGCAGAAGCTTATGGTATCAAGGGGATCAGGGTTGATAACCAGGAAGATGTGGATGCCGCTATCGAGGAAGCCGAAGCCACGGAGGGACCGGTACTTATAGATTTCCGCGTCGTTCAACAGGACAATGTTTGGCCTATGGTGCCGGCCGGTGCTGCCCTAAGTGAGACGATAGAATCCGCTGAAGAGTCAGCTATGAGCTAGCATGTCGGATTTAAAATTGGACGAAATGATAAGGAAAATAGTATGAAGGTAAGTCGAAATGGCTCGCGACAAACTATCGCTGCTTTGGTTGAGGACCGTCCGGGTGTTTTGACCCGGGTAGCATCGCTGTTTCGCAGGCGCGGATACAACATCGAAAGCCTAGCAGTAGGCACAACTGACGAGCAGGGTGTTTCTCGGATGACGATTGTGGTCGAGGGTACCAGTGAGGTTGGTGATCAGGTAGCGAAGCAACTTGATAAGTTAATTGATGTTATAAATGCAGCTGTTCTTGATTCAACTGAATCGATAGATCGCGAGCTTGCACTTATCAAAGTCGTGGCAAGACCTGACCAGCGGCGCGAGATATTGGATGTGGCCGAGATATTTAGGGCATCTGTTGTTGACCTCTCTGTCTCAAGTCTGATAATCCAGATCACAGCTGCAAATGAGACAATAGAGGCTTTAACAGATAATCTTCGGCCATATGGTATTTTGGAGATGGTGCGGACAGGAGCGATTGCTTTGGTAAGGGGTGAAGACACCACTCAGGTTGTTGAGTTTGAGGATGACGAGCTCCGTAGATTCCATATGGGGTCTGGGAGAATACCTACTGGACAGCTGCCGCATTTAAGTGATTGAATCAACTGAATTCAGGATTAAAAAAGGGGGACGGTTTTGGCCAAAGTATATTACGAGAACAATGCAGATCTTTCAGTACTAGATGACAAGAAAGTTGGGATAATTGGCTTTGGATCACAAGGACATGCACACGCCCTTAATTTGCATGAATCAGGAGTAGATGTATCGGTTGGGCTGTATCCCGGCTCTAAATCTTGGGATGCAGTCAAGGAAGCCGGGCTAGCTGTAGGTACGGTGGACGAAGTAGCTCAGACTTGTGACGTCATAATGATCTTGGTTCCCGATCAGATACAGTTTCAAGTATACAAGGAACACATTGAGCCACATCTTGAGTCTGGTAAAACCCTTATGTTCGCACACGGGTTTAATATACATTTCGACGCGATCAATCCTCCACCAAATATTGATGTGTCCATGATCGCACCCAAAGGACCAGGTCATTTGGTTCGTCGAGTGTTCCAAGAGGGCGGTGGAGTGCCTGCTCTTGTCGCAATTCATCAAGATGCTAGTGAATCAGCCCTCGCGGTTGCGCTGGCCTATGGGAAAGGCCTAGGTGCTACTAAAGCCGGAATTCTCGAAACAACTTTCAGAGAAGAGACCGAAACCGATCTGTTTGGAGAGCAAGCAGTTCTGTGTGGAGGCATTGCGGAGATGGCTAAGGCAGGATTTGAAGTGTTGATTGAAGCCGGATATCAGCCTG
The DNA here is from genome assembly GCA_002725365.1 of Chloroflexota bacterium. Taxonomy (GTDB): domain Bacteria; phylum Chloroflexota; class Dehalococcoidia; order UBA2979; family UBA2979; genus UBA2979. The sequence goes on from PBOW01000011.1 coordinate 5,061, forward strand.
AATCCGCATATTATGAGACCTTCCACGAGATTAAACTTATTGTTGATCTTATGTACGAAGGTGGATTAGCTGCGATGTTCTCATCAGTCTCTGACACGGCTGAATATGGGGCGTACACGAGAGGACCACGCATTATTACTAGTGAGACTAAAGATGAGATGCGTAAAATTCTTGCTGAAGTTCAAGAGGGTAAATTCGCTCGCGAGTGGCTTCTGGAGAATCAAGTTGGTCAGCCACATTTCAGAGCACTTAGACGAATCACAGCTGAACATCCTGTTGAGGAAGTCGGTTCAGAAGTCCGTTCAATGATGGCTTGGTTAAACCAAAAATAGAAGATTTACTTAGTTCGGTCAGCGATACACTGGTGGTCTGATCCCCGTTACATTCACCTCTAACGTATATACGCTTGTGCGTGCGGTAAGGAAGATAGTTTGGTAATTGTCGCCACCGAATGCAATATTTGCCGGCAATTCTGGGAATTCAATTTGTCCAAGTACGGTGCCATTAGCCTCAATGACCCAGACACCTCCTGCTCCGGTGGTCCAGAGCCTTCCTTCGGTGTCAACTTTCATGCCATCTGGGTTTCCAGGCCTGTCGTCTGAGGACATATCGATGAATAGTTGTTGATTTTCTAGTCGGCCGTTTTCATCGATATCAAATGTTCTAATGAGACCATCTTTAGAGTCACCAACGTACAGTTGATTTTCGTCAGGTGATAATGCTAGACCGTTGGGCTGCGTAAATATATCTGTGAGGAGTTCTAGCTTTCCATCTGGATCGATCTTGTAGACTCCTTGAAAACTAAGTTCTTGTTCGGCATCCGGGTTGCCCTGAACATGCACTCGCCCGGGTTGCGGTAGCCCGTATGTTGGGTCGGTAAAGTAAATAGACCCATTGCTATGAACGACTATATCGTTGGGGCTGTTGAGGAGCTTGCCGTCCCAATGATCCGCAAGGCTATTCATGACCGAATCGTTATATGAGGCCTGCGAGACCCGTCTCCCCGAGTGTTCGCACGCGAGTAGTTTCCCTTCGTTATCTACCGTAAGACCATTCGAATGCCCGCTCGGTTCCCGATATACGTCTACTTCACCAGTGGACTTAGTCCAACGGTGGATTCGCTGATTGTTGATATCACTGAACAATAAAACGTTCTGATCGACAAGCCAGATTGGGCCTTCGGTGAATGCGAATCCTGTGGCAATCTGGACAGCATTATCATTTGTGACGAGTCCAGAGAGTCCATTGTCGTTACTTATTACCATGGGAAAATCCTTTTACTGAATGATGCATTGTTATCTGCCTTTGAACTCAGGCTTTCTTTTCTCTGCAAAAGCTCGTGGCCCTTCTTTTGCATCTTCGGTGAAGCCAAGTCTGGCCTGCATAGCCGATTCAAGTCGAAGGCCGTCACCTAATGGCATGTACTGCGCTCGCACCGAGAGTTCTTTGATCGCTCTCACCGCCAAAGGGGGCATAGCCGCTAATTCTTCGGCTCGCTCCATCGCGGTTTCATGAACTTTGTCATGTTCTACTACTTCATTAATCAACCCGTAATGTGCAGCTCGTTCTGCAGTCAGCCTTCTTCCGAGAAGAAGCACCTCCATCGCAATCGGATAAGGTAACTGTCTGATAGTTCGTTGCGTACCTCCGTTACCGGGTAAGATGCCTCGTTTCACTTCTGAGAGGTCGAATAGAGCATGCTCTGAAGCAACACGGATGTCAGTGGCGAGCAATAGTGTCATTCCTCCGGCGAGACACAGTCCGTTAATGCCGGCAACAACTGGTTTCCAGACTTCGAGTCCTCGGTTGAGGATTTGGTTGCTTTGGGTTTGCCAAAATTCGTGAGCTTCGGGGCGCTGTGGTATCGTTTGCTTAAGATCAGCACCCGCGGAGAATACTTGTTTCTCCGGAGGACGATTGGGCTGCGATGCGGCAGTCACTACTGCTACCCAAATTTCAGGATTATCACGTACCTCGACCCAAGATTCAGACAACTTGGAATACATGTCTGGAGTCATCGCATTCAAGGCCTCCGGCCGGTTGATAGTGATTGTGGCTATGTGGTTAGCTACCTCGAAATCAATGGTCATTTGTATTTCTCCTCAGATAATGATGAAATCTCTGTGTTATTGGGTATCTAGGATCCACTTCGGATGTTCAGCAAGTCGCGAGCCATGACAATTCTTTGCACCTCAGAGGGTCCTTCACCGATGCGGCGGATGCGTAGCTCTCGATACCACCTTTCTAATGGAAGATCTTTACTCATTCCCAATCCTCCAAATATTTGCATCGAACGGTCGACTACCCGTCCAGCACCTTCTGTGGACACGAGTTTTGCCATAGATGATTCGAATCGGAAAGGTTCTCCTCGTTGGGCGAGGTCAGCAGCAGCTAGGCAGGCCCAGCGCCCTGTTCGAATATCAATTTCGTTGTCTACCAACATCCATTGGATTGCCTGCCGGTTCGCAAGCGGTTGTCCAAATGTTTCTCTTTGTTTGGCCCAGTCAGTTGCCATTTCGTGGGCATAGATTGCGACGCCCAAGCCAGTTGCTGAATAAGGAATACGCTGCATACTCAGATATTCGTTTGCCAAGGCAAACCCTCCCCCTTCCTCACCAAGGAGATTCTCTTTCGGTATACGCATATCTGTGAAGGATAGTTCTGTGGTGTAGTGAGCACGGAGTACCTGGACAAGCCTTTCAACTCGGAACCCAGGTGTGTCAGTATCGACTATGAATGCGCTCACACCTTCTCTTCCCTTGGAGGGATCTGTCCGAACGTAAACAATTCCAAAATCGGCGGTATCCGCGCCTGAGTTCCACAGTTTCCCTCCGTTTATTACCCAGTCGTCGCCATCCTTTACACCTCTTGTTTTGATTGCACGAGCTGGGTCCGATCCACCGCTAGGTTCACTGAGCCCAAAAAAGGAGCTTTTCTCACCTCTGATCACTGGCCACAAATATTTCTCTTTTTGCTCTTCTGTGGCATTATAAAGTTGGCCGGGAGGTCCACTGCCGAACACTCCGTATGCAGGCGAATATAAGCCGGCTCTGTGTTGCGAAAGTTCCTCAGCCACAAGGGTACGTGTTACCAAATCTACACCTGGGCCACCGTATTCGGTAGGAACATCCATTTTATAGAGACCCATGTCTTTAACCATACCTACCAGTCTGTCTTTTTCGGACTCTGGTAGAGAAAAAGCATCTGGGTCGAGCTCCTCTTCAAGCGGTCTTATTTCATCTCTGATAAGTCGTCGCACATTATCGATGATGAGCTGCTGTTCGTCAGTGATTTTAAAATCAACCATTCTAGTTCAGTCCTCCATTGCACTTTCTTGGGTTTTCCAGTGATATCTCCCAAGTTTTGGGATGTCCTCTTGGTCTTCGAGATTTGCAGGCGGCAGCCGCCCGTGATCTTCATTAAATCTTGTCAAAATTTCTATCCAGCGGCTGTAGTACATATGATTGACTTCGTACCGATAGTATTTGGCTTTTTCTTTTATGGTAGGTAGTACCTGGCCCATTTTCGGATGAGTCCAGTTGGCGTCCTCTAATCGCTCGGTGTCCGCAAAGCAAAGAAACAACTCACCCCTCAGCCCAAAAGGAGATTTTCCCGACGCCTTACCTATATATATTGTTTTTCGGTCCTCATCAGCTATTTCAAAGACCCCCATAGCACCTGGTAGTGATTTGAAGTTAATTTCATCGTCCCACTCAGTCCATGGTTTTCTAATTCTCATTAGTTCCCTACCTTATTTTTTCAAATAGAAGCATTGCTTCTGTTTCGCTAATTTTCTCTATCCGTGCAGCAACGCGGTCACCTATCTCTAGGACGTCATCTGATTCAAACATCGCCGCTAGCATTCTCGGTCCGTCATCAAGTTGCACAGTGGAAACGAAGTACGGGATAAAAGGTTTAAATGCCGGATGATATGGTTGATGGACTTTAACAAACGAATACACGCTACCTTCACCGGTTGAACTGACTTCAGTTAGATCGGTCGAGCCACATTCATAGCAGAACGATTCAAACGGGTATTGATTTTTGTTGCAGAGCATACAAGCTTGCAGAACGAGGCGTCCTTCAGCAAGGTTTTCTCTATAGCTTTTGTTCAGTTCTGTGATTGGCGGTACCAAGTCTTCGAAAGCATTGAAATTTTCTTTTATTTGCATTAGTTTGCTCCAATATTGGAAAGCAGCATGGTTGCATGTGTAGTCATTATTCCTCCCTGTTGACTCACAAGGCCCACTTCTGCACCCTCTACCTGCCGATTTTCACACTCGCCACGTAGCTGTCGCACAGCTTCCACCACCAATTGAGTCCCGGGCATTCCAGTCTCCGAAAGCAGACCCCCAGACGTATTGCAGGGCAGTTCGCCTCCTAGATGAGTTCGTTTCTCTTCATAGAACGATCCTCCCTCACCCTTTTTTACGAATCCATATTCCTCCAGGCTTATCAAAGGAACAATAGTGAAGCAGTCATAAATTTCGCAAAAATCGACATCGTCCGTCGTCATCTGTGCTGAATCGAAGGCCATCTTACCTGCTATCGCTGCCCCACTTGTAGCTAGTTCAGGACGTCGAAAGAAGTCCCACGATGGGTGCCCTTGACCTATGCCTTCTATGTAGATTGGATCCTTATTCAGTTCTTTTGCATTTTCTTCCGTTGTGATGATGTAAGCTGCGCCTCCGTCTGAAACCGGACAGCAGTCAAGTAATCGGAAAGGCTCTGCCACCCATCGCGACGCGAGGTACTCTTCTAAGGTGAATAATTCTTGGAATTGAGCTCCTGGATTCATACTTGCGTGAGTCCGATGAGCTATTGCCACGTTTGCTAATTGTTCGGGTGTTGTCCCGTATTCGTACATGTGTCTTTTAGCGACCATTGCATAGCTTGATGGGGCACCGAATAGCCCCGCGAGAGCATCCTCTCCTCGTGGTCTAGCATACGAAGCTCGGGTACCAGTTCTAGGATTGTCTCCATACGAAATAGCAATATATTCTGCCTGCCCAAGCTCTATCGCNCTGACAGCGTACTGGATCAGTCCGATNTTGCTAGCTCCAGCCTGATCTATTGTGCCNGTGACCTTTGGCTGGACTCGCAGAGCTTCAGCTATCTTCGGTCCCCAAAGCATGGGAAAGGTGGATGTAGGAGCCTTAGTGAGAATACCNTCGAGCTGTTTNGCTTCGAGTCCAGCATCTTCTAGAGCTGATCGTATGGCTAGGATGTTGTGAGCCACTTGCGAAACGCCAGGATTTTTCCCATAGGCAGTATTGCCGACTCCGACGATACAGTATCTGTTTCTAAGATTTTTCATCGTTAGGCACCCCCAAAGAAGTAGAATAACTTTAATTATTTGTTCTAACGCCGAACTATAACAGAAAGACGCGATGAAATAAAAAAATATGTNGCTAATAAATCCCAACCGAATATTGAGGCCTTCAAATTGTTTATCGGCTATGATATCTGGCAGTACGAGAATTAGTTTCGAGGACACCTTGACGAAAATCTGNTTNCTTTCACTTCTCGCTTTGTCGCTACGGCGGCCCTCCGTCGCTTAAATGCGATTGGGAGGGCCTGTTTCACCTAATACTACCTNCATTATTGAGAGAAAAATAAAATGAATGACGACAAAGTTTATATTTTTGATACNACACTTCGAGATGGGGAGCAGTCTGCCGGAATATCCTTTACTCGAGAGGACAAAATAGAGATAGCTAAGCAGTTAGCCAAACTCAATGTAGATATCATCGAGGCGGGCTTCCCCGCTACATCACCAGGAGATCTTGACGCAGTTGCGAGTATTGCTCGTGAGGTTAAAGGTCCGGTAATTGCAGGTTTGGCTCGTGCAGTGCCAGATGACATTGATGCCGCTTGGGAAGCATTGAAGGATGCTGAATCTCCTCGGATTCATGTCTTTTTGTCTACCAGCGATATCCATATGGCTCATCAGTTACGCAAAAATAGAGAAGATATTATTGAGATGGCACGGGCTGGGGTTGCACAAGCCAAAGGCTACGTATCCGACGTGGAATTTTCGCCAATGGATGCGTCTCGCTCAGATACAGATTTCGTCTATCAGATTTTAGAGGCAGCAATTGAAGAGGGCGCCACCACGATCAACATACCGGATACCGTGGGGTATGCAATTCCTGAGGAATTCACTGCATTTATTCGATCTATCTACGACAAGGTAGCCAATATTCACAAAGCACGAATTTCAGTGCATTGCCATAACGATCTTGGGATGGCAACTGCGAATTCAATTGCTGGAGTTCTCGGTGGGGCGCGACAAGTTGAAGGTGCCATTAATGGTATTGGCGAGCGCGCAGGTAACACTTCAATTGAAGAGGTAATTATGTCGATTGCCACCCGCAGTGATTTGATGAATGTGTATACCGATGTGAACCATGTGGAACTCTATCCAGCCTCTAAGCTGGTTGAGAGACTTTCAGGGATGCAAGTACAAAACAACAAAGCGATCGTTGGTCGAAATGCATTTCGCCACTCGTCGGGTATTCACCAAGATGGCGTTCTCAAAATGCGTGAGACATATGAAATAATGAGCGCTGAATCTGTGGGGCAACCATCAGGCGAATCGATTGTTCTGACCAAGGTTTCAGGGAGACACGGACTGTCGGCGAGGCTTGAAGATTTGGGAATAGACCTCGAAACTATTGACCTCGATAAGATATTTGTTGCATTTAAGGATGTGGCGGACCGCAAAGATGAGGTCGATGACAGAGATCTGATAGCGATAATTTCTGAACATACCTCCTTTGACTTTGATGAGGTATGGACTCTCGACCTTGTCCAGGTTTCAACTACTGACCATGGACGTCCGACAGCAACCGTGCGTTTGATTGACTCTGAGGACAATATTTTTGAGGACGCTGCAGTAGGAGAAGGGCCAGTCGACGCGATATATAATGCTGTTAACCGAGTGACAGGTGCACAGAATACGCTCACAGAGTACAGCGTAAAATCCGTGACTGAAGGAATTAATGCACAAGGAGAAGTGACAATACGTATTGAGACAGGCTCAGGAAGCTATATGGGACGCGCGGCCGATCCA
>PBOW01000078.1 GCA_002725365.1 Chloroflexota bacterium
GACATCCCGCTCCCAGAAATTGAACAGGCTGCCAAAATTTTCGAAGCGATAAGGAATGAAGTCGGGAACGATCTCGAAGTAGGTATTGGAACACATGGGCAATTGACGACCTACTCAGCTATTCGTGTTGCTGATTTCCTAGAGCCATATCATCCCTTTTGGTTTGANGAACCAGTACCTCCCGANAATATTGACGAAATGGCACGAGTCGCGGCNCATACNAGNATCCCCATTGCNACNGGTGAGCGTCTTGTCACAAAATACGAATTCTCACAAGTACTCGAAAAACAGGCCGCTCAGATAATTCAGATGGATGTTGGCCAGTGTGGTGGAATCACCGAGGCGAAAAAAATCGCGAGCATAGCTGAGGCGCATTACGCAGTAATTGCTCCACATATGTACTGCGGGCCTGTCGCAGCTGCAGCAGCTATTCAAATTGATACGTGCTCACCTAACTTTGCGATTCAAGAAGCCAATCAAGGCCCTCTGCATAAGAAAATATTCAAGGAGCCTCTGGTATTTACTGATGGTTTCATCACACCACCAGCTGGACCNGGTCTTGGAATCGAATTTGACGAGTCAGTAATTGAATCNCATCTAGTCAACTGGATATAAAAAGGAGTAAGTAATGACNAAGCAAGAAGACGTTCTAGTTCTCGAAAAGCCAGCAAATGGACGCATTTGGGTGATGCGTCTCAATCGACCTGAAAGNCTCAATTCTTTCAATGGTGAGTTGCGAAAATCATTGTACGAAGCCTTCTGGGACTTCGCACATGATGACGAGGCTTGGGTCGCAATCTTGACTGGAACGGGCAGAGCNTTTTGCACTGGCCAAGACCTCAAGGAGNGGACAGAACGAAATGCTGCCGCCTTGGCAGGNGAACCTGATCCGATGGTTCAACTTCCTGATTATCTGCAGGATATATATCCGTTATCNGAAAANCTCAACTGCTGGAANCCAATCATCGCTGCAGTCAATGGACTNGCGGTTGCAGGTGGATTCAACGCAGCAATGCAATGCGATGTGCGGATTGCCTCNTCCGACGCTGAATTTGGGATTGCTGAAGTTCGCTGGAANCAGGGGGCTGCGTGGGTTCATCATCTCCCAAAGATAATCGGACTAGCTAACGCACTTGAACTCACCCTCTGGGGAGACAANCGAATATCAGCTGAGCGGGCCAAAGAATGGGGTTTTGTGAATGAGGTGGTCGCTCCTGAAGACTTAATGCCCACAGCGATGGATTGGGCTGAAAGAATGCTCACTCTCGCTCCAAGATCTGTAAGAAATTTGAAGGAAATTCTCTATCGAGGGATGACTATGGGGCCAGCTGAGGCCCAACGCTACGGAGCAAANCTCGAAAGGAATCTCATTGGTATGGAAGATTCAATCGAAGGACCGAAGGCATTTTCAGAGAAACGGAAGCCCGAATTCAAAAATAGGTAACTGGATGAATACTTCAAGAAAATACTGTTACTTCCGGACGATTTCTTCGCTTCTTCGACTTGGCTGAGGGCTTGGCTTTCCGTTTAAGACGTTTCCCGTAGCCCGACCTGCCAGTAGGTGGTGGCTGTGACGAACGTCGCTTTGATGACTGGTTTGTTCGCCTGCTCTGCTCACCCGATTCAATAGATTCAACGCTCTTCGATGCGTTACGTCGAGACTTCGGATCGGATCTATTTGTTGGTACTGCTCGAGTANNTCTTCGCGGACGCGATGGGGAATCATCTAGCTCAGTTGCATTTGTAGCAAGCCGGTTTCTGCCGGAACCNACCGGAGGCTTGCTCGTCGTTGGCCCTTCACTCATTTCCGGCNTTGTGATTGGCAGAGACAAACCTACAGCTTTCTGCAACTGCTTGACTATTTTATGTTGGACCTGATCAACGAAACATATCACTACTCCTGTGGCCCCTGCTCTGGCAGTCCGACCTGATCTATGGACATACGTTTTACTATCCTGGGGGGGATCAAAATGAAGGACACACTCTATACCGTCTACATGAATTCCACGTGCAGCAACGTCTGTTGCGACCAATGCCTGGATTTTCCCTTCACTGAATTCAGTGAGTGCTCGTCGTCGCTGATGCTGACTGCGATCACCGTGAATAGCTGCGGCTGAAGTTCCCAGTTTCTTTAACTGCCGCACCGCACGGTCAGCGCCATGCTTTGTCCTAGTGAAAATAATTGTGCGTCCATATCGCCCAATAATATTTACAGTGATTGGAATACGATTTGGGCGATCAACACTCCAAAAATTGTGCTCCATCGAGTGAATATCCGGCTGGTCCGATCCAAATTCATGCCTGACTGGATTAACTTGGTAGTCCCTTGTAAGAACTGCCACTTCACCGTCCAAGGTNGCCGAAAACAAGATCGTCTGGCGCTTCTCTGAAGTTTGATCTAAAAGCTTCCGGACCTGCGGCAGAAATCCCATATCAGCCATTCTATCGGCCTCGTCGATGACTANTCTATTAACCTTCTCTAAAGTCAAAGCTTTCTGCTCTAGCAGATCATTTAGTCTTCCAGGACAAGCAACAATAATGTCAACGCCCTTGGAGAGTCGATCAATCTGTCGACGCATATTCACCCCACCATAGATGGATAGAATACTTTTTCCCATCCTCCGAGCTAAGGGCCTNAGAGCTACAGTAATTTGCTCNGCCAACTCTCTAGTNGGAGCGAGTATTAGTGAACGAGGTTCATTGGGGTAGCCCTTTGGAGTCATTATGACCAGAGGAATTCCGAAGGCTATCGTCTTCCCAGAACCTGTGGGTGCTCGACCGCATACATCCCTATTTGCAAGCGTATCCGGAATAGTACCAGACTGGATTGCAAAAGGACTCTCAATCCCTTGCTGTTTTAAGGCCTCGACCAGCACATCCGGTACACCGATATCCAAAAAATTTTTTGCCACTAGAACGTACTTTCAGGGAATCCGTGGCCGATNNTCACGGGTCATTTGATTACATGATGACGGCTCACTAATAGACACTCTAATCCCAGAGTATTTTATGAGCTAACGATCGACCGNCGATATGCCCTCTTATTCATTATTTGGGGTGTACTTAGGTCGCACAGCAAAACAGAGGCGCGCCTGTCTCATAAATGGCAGTCGCNCCGTCGCTATAGAGGCTTGTAAGAGCACCTACCNCGATCGAACCCGATAGATACAAATAACCAGCGCCAGCAATAACCGCGGTAACGAATAATATTTTCTTTAGCCCCATGAAACAAGCATAACAATTATTTCCAGCAGTAGCTTATGTGGTCGTGTGTTTCTCGGATGAATAGTTATAGAGCGAGAAGAAAATAAGCAGAACCCAGAGAGCGTCAGCAAGGCTTAAGTGGATTATTTGTATCTCGACGGGCGTCAAAAGCGCGATATTTAATATGCCCACGATGACTTGAAGGAAAAGAATTCCAAAAATACCAAAGGCTAGACCAGAGTATGTGGCCTTAGGGTCTTCCATAACCATATAGATTGATCCAACAATCAAAAAAGCACCAATAATTGCTATCAAAGGGTGCACAGCTCTGACTGAAACAAGAAGTTGAGCTATTGGTGTTTCTTCGACGATGACTTGATCCGAGAAATAAAGAGTGTCTGCGAGCGAATTGAGCGTGCCAGTGATCGTTATGACCATTACTACACCGATCGCGGCAATTAAAAAACGCCCCCTCGAATATTCCTTAGATATGCTTCTATTCTCCGATTCCGATGCCCAAAACAATATGACAACCAAAGAAGCAAGAAGTATTAACGTGTTGACCACATGTAGACTATCTACAATCACTCTGCCCCACGAAGCGTCGTCTTCAACCCAGCCAAAAAAGACCAGTGCTGCCCCTATAAGAATTTCCAGGAGTAACACAAATGATGAAAATAACACGCTCTGCCAGACCAAATGACGTCGACCAAACAGCAAATAGCTCCACGCTAGTAGCCCAAGGTAACCCACGCTGAGAACACTCGTGAGAGCACGATGTATGAACTCAATTGCGGTGTGAATATTTTCGATAGCTGGGACTAATGAGCCCTCACATTTGGGCCAGCTATCCCCACACCCAGCACCTGACTCCGTCGATTGCACTATATCGCCGCTTATAATCACGGCCACCGTGAATATAAGCAGTCCCCACACATACGAACGGAAATAAGTCAGATGTGTCATCAAATTAGACTCTCGATATTGGCCCCTACTATTAAGACTAAAGTGGTATGACCGTAGTGGGGCTGCCAATCGATTTTTTGCCTACGCTCTGTATTAAGACTAGAGCGCAAGTGCCGTCGAGTAATCAGGAATACCTTCCCAACGTCCTGGATCACCACCCCGCATTCGAGCAATGGTCTTGATCACTTCCGGATTCGCAAGCCCATGTGGAGCCTGACCAGTCAGTACACGGCTCACATTTTCTGCCTGCTTCCGACTTGATTCCGCTATGAAAAGTTCGGAACTTGCCGCCACATGCGGTGTGACAATGAGATTATCAAGTGTCAGCAAGGGATCTTCGGAGTCGATCGGCTCTTGCTCTGTCACATCCAATCCAGCCGCTGAGATCTGTCCAGCGGTTAGAGCGTCATACAATGCCTCCGGATCTACTAACGGACCTCTAGCACAGTTGATAAGAATTGCTGAATCTTTCATCGACTTGAATTGGTCATAACTAAACATGTGGTGTGTCTCGTCTGTAGCAGGAGCATGGATTGTTATGAAATCCGATGATCGAAGAAGTTCATCAAGATCTACAAGTTCTACGCCATGAAGATCCGCAGTTGTCTGATCAACATATGGGTCATAAGCAATAACTCGAAACGGACCAAAACCACGTATTCTCGAGGCAAATCCTTTTCCGATATTTCCGAATCCAACAATGCCAACTGTGCTACCAGCTATACGCTTTGGTATAGGTATGAATTGGCGAGCAGTGCTCCATTTGCCAGCCTTCACAGCTGTGTCAAATTCACGAATCAAACGAGTTAGGGCAAGTAACTGCGCCATAGCGTGGTCAGCGACCTCAGACGTGTTTACTCCCGGCGTATTACAGGCCAAGATACCCAGCCGTGTTGCAGCATCAAGGTCAATCGAGTCGACACCGACTCCCATTCGACTGAGTACCTTAATTTTTGGGCAGGCTTCGAGGACATCAGAATCAGTTAGTGGAAGCGTTCCGATCAAAGCACCATCCATGTCACGTAGTAACTCTATATAGTGCTCTCTCGTGGTAGTGGCTGTGACCAGCTCCTCGGTCAATTCGATACCTGCGTTATCAAACATACTCGTATCCGCGAGTGGACGTCCGCCATTAAACACTTTCAAAGCCATACTTTTCACCTCATCAATAAAGATCTTCATTCACTATCTCAGGCATTGTATCTGGGTAATCGCCAAACGGCTGACGCAATTTATGACTGTGTGAAATTCAGATTATTACATGCCTCACACACGTCCTCAGGTATCAAGCCCATCTTCATAAGTAGTGCAAACATCCTGCAGCCGGCACAGAATCCCACTATCGATTCGGCGGCGGCGAACACAGCGAGAACGATATATAGGATTCTTGATATATCAGATTGCTCAGTAAGTATGAATATCAGGGCCAGCCCCGAAACCATCAAACCTACCGCCTGGGCGAAACGCTTCGGAGGACCAGCCACCGGCTTATCTCGTTTAATAATTAAAGGTACAACTAATTTAGTCGCAATTTGCCCAATTGGACTTAGAGTGGGGCCAGCGAGTACCCGAGCCAAAAATCCGTAGAATAAAAACACAGCAACAGGTAGCGACATCGTGAACGCAAGCAAAATGGATAACAGCAGGACACAACCAGCCACCACACGGGCTGCATACTCATTTACCGGATGAGGAAAAGAAAATATCGACCCAAACATGCGATCAACCCTTGATACATTAGTTAGTTAGGTAATTATATCAAGTTTATCAGTCGAGGCATCAGATAAAAATTATTCACGCACACGGTGGCCCAAAACTAAACCGGGAAAATACGGCTACCCTAATCAAAGTAGATATCCCGAGGTAAACAAATGAGTACGAGCACAGCAACCATTGATCATGTTGTTATAAATGTCCGCAATGAGATGGACACGGCGGTTGAAGTATTCCGGAACTTAGGATTCACCATGACCCCAAGGGGGTTTCATACCCTCGGATCAATCAACCATCTCGCCATGTTCGACAATAACTATCTTGAATTACTCGGTGTTCCTAATGACCAGAGTTCTTCCAGGTCAGACCTACAAGAATCGATGCCTGGTATCAATGGACTTGTTCTGAAAACTAATAATGCTGACGAGACATTTGAACACTTTAAAGCCATAGGCGTTGAGGCGGAGCCGCCCAAAGCTTTCAGCAGGCCGGTGGACATCGACGGTACCACTCAGCATGCTAAGTTCCGAACCGTCACTGCCCGCGACGATGCGTTCCCAGCCGGCCGAGTGTACTACTGCGAGCATGCCACACCAGATCTGGTATGGCGCCCTGAATGGCTGCAGCATGAAAATACAATGTCTTCTGTGTACGAGATGGTTGTGGTGGACACAGATCCGGAGTCAGCTTTTGAGGCCTATCACGATTTACTAGGAGGAACTGCTGGTCAGGAGTCCGATAATTCAAGGTATCTTGATTTAGGAAACTGTCGGGTATCGGTTTTATCAGACGAGCAGTACAGAAACAGAACAGGGACACTTGGTTCGGAACTTGGGGATCGGGATTCAATGTTTGGCGCTCTCGTATTCACGTGCGAAAACCTATCGAAGCTAACAAACTCTCTCCAGACATCCACAAGCGGCATCGAGATCCGAGAAAGCGCTGACCAAATATCAATTCGACTCCACCAATTTGATACGCTCCTTGAGGTACGAAGCNCCTAGTGGCGCGCTAGCTCAGCACGAGTCAATATATGTAATATTCTTTTGAATCCCATCGTCGCCACGCAGTCCATNANTTAGGGCNTCTATGGAGCAAANCTTGATCTCGCTTGAACNCCCCATCTCCCNTCGATAAGGGCAACAATCCATAGTGACGGATAGTGACCAATCACTGCANCGTCGCTCGTGTATCGAGTAAATTGGACTGCAAAATGTACCTTATCCTCCTTGCTTTGTACTGCATGACGATAGTCCCAAAGACTGTAGTCCCAACCAGTGCGGTCTATAAACGTGGTAAAGAAGTCATCTTCATTGAAGCGGNCTTCCTCAAGCACATGTATGCTNCCGCTTGCTATCCGAACATGAGGAAAATGGAAGGCCGCATTCATCCCCCGCAGGTCTCTCCGGTTAAAAGCACTGATATAAGAATTGATGGTTTTTAGTGCCNCCTGCTCGGGCCNCGGTGCCGCAACAATATCGCTTGAGTGTTCTAGCTCATGATCGTTGGATTTCATTCGGTGCCTCCTTCTAGTTAACTGATATGTTTGCAAAACTGAGCATGCGGATAGACGACCCTTGCCCTTAGACTTCCTCATACCTTAATCGATGTTGTAACCGGAAAATCGAGAGGAAATAGAATGTTTGATATCAAAATTTCAGATACAACGATTGTTGATGGCTCTGGTAATACGCCATATCAGGGTGATATTGGAATCAATTCTGATCGGATAACAGAAATCGGAGAGCTATCTGGAATCGCAGCAAAGCGTGAACTAGATGGGTCAGGCCTCACTACCCTACCCGGATTTATCGATACCCACTCCCACGCTGATGGCGTTCTACTACATGCTCCACAAGGCGTTCACAGTATCGCTCAAGGAGTCACCACTGAAATCCTCACCCAAGANGGGATGGGATGGGCGCCATTGAGTGCAGATAAGTATGAAGAACATGCAAAATATCTGGCGGGNATTCTAGGCGATCCTCCATTGGATTTGGATATGAGCAGNATCAANGNACTNCGCTCGCATTATGACGGCAAAACCGGCCCAAATATCGCAGTNCTCGTGCCTCACGGNCCAGTCCGACTAAGTGTCNTNGGTTTCACTGATGCGCCCTTAGTCGGNGATCATCTCAAAGNGGCGCAAGAACTCGTGTACACCGGCCTGAAAGAAGGTGCTGTTGGACTNTCTACAGGACTTTCCTATTATCCGCAGTCCTACAGCACNACCGATGAACTTACCGCTTTNACGGANGTGCTCGCGACTAACAACTCTGTCTACGTCACACATGTTCGNAATCACAATAACGATCGTGCCCCTGAAGGATCAGGAATCGATGAAGCTATGACGATAGCACTTAGAACAGGANGAAAAGTTCACATATCACACTTTATGACGAGACCTAATTCTGCCGGCGAGGTCGCCGAACTTATGGCGCCTATTGATAGAGCAAAAGAATCAGGAGCCGATGTTACTCTCGAGTGCTATCCCTATTCAGCAAACGCCACCATACCTGGGTATTTTCTGCGAGGCCAATTCCATGAGGGAGGACTGGATGGCCTACTAAGTAATCTCAAAGATTCATCCTTACAGGACAAGCTCATAGATTCCTTACAAAATCTCTTCCCCGGAGCTCTAGAAAAAGCAGTATTCACGAGAGTAGTCGGAGAAGAGAACCGTGGTCTTTCTGGTATGTCGTTTGTTGATATCGCGGCAGATCGCGGAGTATCGATCGAAAAAATGGTGATCGAAGTGATGAAAGAGGAAGCAGCAAGCTTCGGATTCCGAGCGAGCACACCAGCTTCTGTAGCCACTACCAGGCAAATTGAGTCGGACGTAATGGAGCTATTGTCTCGGCCGGACTACATGCTCGGGAGCGATGGAATCCCGCTCCTAGAAGATGAGGGACTGCCCCACCCACGGGCATACGGATCTTTCGCCCGGGTTATCGGTCCGCTTCGTCGCAGATCCGAAGTACCCATAGAACAGATTACGAATCGACTCACAAAACTTCCTGCGGAACGGTTCGGGCTGACGGATCGAGGAGAGATAAAAGTTGGGAATTTTGCAGATTTAGTCATGCTCGACGAAGCAACAGTCCATGATTTAGCAACTTTTGAGGATCCGAGAACAGGACCCACCGGGATATACCACGTTCTGGTGAATGGCCAACCTGCGGTCCTGGATGGACAGCTCACTGGAGATACAGCTGGAAGAGCTATTCCATAGGAGAGATTGAGTACTAGTAATAATGAAAAAAATTGACAGTTACGACATAGTCATCGTCGGAGCAGGCTCAGCAGGCAGTGTGCTTGCCGCGAGGCTCTCCGAGCACCAGGAACTGTCAGTCTGTCTAATTGAAGCTGGTCCCGACTACAGCGATATATCTGCAACCCCAACAGACCTACGTAACGCCAAGCAGAACTCGCTCAATGACCATGACTGGAAACATCGCTATGAACCCACGGCCGAGTCTGCACCAATACATTTCCCCAGAGGACGTGTGACAGGTGGTTCATCGGCTGTAAATACCGCGATTGCCTTGAGAGGAATACCTGAAGATTACGACCACTGGGCGGAACTGGGAAACAC
>PBOW01000079.1 GCA_002725365.1 Chloroflexota bacterium
AGGCTCCGGCTGCGCGAGTTATACTTTCGTTCATGAGGGTTCCGCCAAGGTCGTTAGCCCCAGCGTTCAAACACTCACTCACCCCGCGCGGACCCATCTTGACCCAAGACGCTTGAATATTCGGAATCACAGGATGCAAAGACAAGCGTGCCACAGCATGCATTAATAAAGCCTCTCGGAACGTGGGACCTTTTCGAGCCTTACCTTTCAAATATATTGGTGCCTCCATATGGACGAACGGGANTGGAACAAATTCTGTGAAGCCGCCCGTTTCCTCTTGTANTTCTCTAACACGAATAAGATGTCGAGCCCAATTAATAGGGCCATCAATATGTCCATACATGATGGTTGCCGTGGTATTAAAGCCCACTGCGTGAGCGTTACGCATTACCTCAAGCCATTGCTCAGTATTGAGTTTGTCAGGACAGAGATCNGCTCGAATCTCATCATCGAGTATCTCAGCAGCAGTTCCAGGCAATGTGCCTAGCCCAGCATCTTTTAGACGGCTCAGGAATTCTTCTAAAGAAAGTTGCAGGGTGTCAGCTCCTTGCCAAACCTCCAAAGGAGAAAATGCATGGACATGCATACCTGGCACTGCAGCCTTCACAGTTCGACAAATTTCTAGATAGGTCTCACCTGTGTATTCAGGGTGAATACCTCCCTGCATACAAACTTCGGTGGCGCCGCGCTCCCATGCCTCGATGGTTCGTCTTGTAATTTCATCCAAGTCGAGATCATATGGCAAACCACGCAAATTCTCGCTTAATTTCCCTTTCGAAAACGCACAAAATTGGCAGCGAAAGTAGCATACGTTCGTGTAATTAATATTTCGATTGACCACATATGTAACGTCATCGCCAGATACTTCCTTACGAAGCGAATCAGCAGCACGAGCTACATAGGCAACGTCATCGCCTTGAGCCTCAAATAATCGAGTGATCTCCGCTTCTTCCAATGGGATACCATGCGTCGCTTTACTGCAAATTTCCTCGATCCGAGACGAAACATTTAGTGATTTGTCGGTTCCCAGACGCTCAAGTAGGTCAGTAGGCAGTAGTGCATCACTATCTCCGGGAGACCATGAATCAGTTCGTGCGTAACCCAAAGAATCAGAGTCCTGTATTACAGAGGTCTGTAAGTTTTTAGTGATCCACTGTTCTCTATCCAAAACGTATTTTGGATAAGCAGTAAGTCTTTCAATGAGCACCCGGCCTTCATCCTCCGTCATCCGTGAAAGAAGTTCTAAATGCGGCCACGGGGCTTCAGGATTGACATGGTCAGGAGTCACTGGCGACACTCCGCCCCAGTCATTAATGCCTGCACGTATTAAGGTCCCAAAGGTACCCGGAGTAAGGTTGGGTGGCGCCTGTACCGCCATGTCAGGGCCAAAAATAATGCGGGCAGTTGCGATCGTCCATAAAAGATCGTCAAGATCCGGCTCAGGNGAATTTTCCATTTTCGTGCCTTCCTTGGCACGAAAATTTTGGATGATAATCTCTTGAATATGGCCATNCTTGTTCTGAAGATCACGGAGATCAAGCAGTGAGTCAATCCGTTCTTCACGAGTCTCACCAATCCCGATCAATATGCCGGACGTATACGGTATTTTCAGCTGACCAGCGAGGTCCATGGTGTGCAATCGAACTGCTGGATCTTTATCAGGAGATCCGAAATGAGCCTCGCCTCGTTCAAGTAACCGCAGTGAATTGCTCTCCAGCATCATTCCTTGTGACGGACATACTTCCCTCAGCAATACCAATTCGTCGCGCGTCACTACTCCTGGATTAGCGTGAGGCAACAATCCCGTTTCCTTGTAGACAGCTTTAGCTGCGTCAATCAGGTACTCAATGGTCGTCTCATACCCCATCGCGTTTAGCTCTTCACGTGCTTGTGGGTAACGTAGCTCGGGCTTATCACCGAGTGTGAATAATGCCTCACGGCAGCCCGCTGCCGCACCTTCACGCGCAATTTCCACCATTTCATCGATAGTCATGTACGCCTTTTCGCCTTTTACCGGCGGTTGTGCGAATGTACAATAATGACAGACATCTCGACACAGCTGAGTCAGAGGAATGAAAACTTTCCGCGAATAGCTCATCGTATTCCCAAACCCAGAGTCCCGTAGATCAGCGGCAATGCCCATCAGATCCTCCAACGGAGAATGCATCGCCAGATCTATGATTTCAGCTCTGGTCGGCTGGCTATATTCGGAGGCTATGGTGCTAGCAGTCAATTGGCTCTACCTCTGTCGTTGAAAACCTTTAGTGGATTGTAAATTACTTCGCCTGTTTCTGCTGTTAATGTAGCAGAATAAGAAGATTACAATNANCCCATAGCCGTCGGATCTNCGGCCGCAGCCATCATCTCACGNTATAGTCTTCCTGCTATCAGATGACCGTCTTCATCAGAAANATGTAACTCACTATCCNCAATCTCTTTNGCTAGTAGCTCTCCTTGTTCCAATCTAACCAAAGTGTCTTGCCGNCCGTGCCATATTTCCACATGTNGAGTAACATCAGAAAGCTCAAAACCCCAATCGTCCATCAATAGGGCAAANTCCTGGGCCAAAGCCTCGGANGAATGCCTGTCNAAATTTTTTCTTTCNATTGCNCTCGTATCACGGAAATATTNATCTTCGAGTAGCCCTCTGTTCGGCTCTGAGGCAAATAATCGACTGATTCTCCAAGGAATCAAAGCCGATATCCATCGCAAAAATATCCATATATTCGCGGTCCACTTGATCCGACGGGGAGAAATTTTTTCGAGTCTCTGGATTTCTTTCGCACTCATCTGATGCTCGAAATACTTTCTTGGAGCAACCGACGCCGCGAGAGAGACTCCCGTTACTCTATTCGGCAACATAGCAGCAACTACCAGCGCGTGCGGACCTCCAGCAGAAATACCCCAGACGCCGAATGTTTCAATCTGCAAATGATCGGCAATAACTTTCACATCATCAGGCCAATCGGTCAATTTCCGCTCTTTGTAATACGTGCTATAACCATACCCAGGCCTATCAGGCACTATTAGCCGAACATTCTGCTCCTCAGCCGCAAAATGCACACCCAATAACTGAAATCTATTACCTGGAGCACCATGAAACGCAAATACAGGTGTACCTGTTGGGTCGCCATATTCAGCAAAGCCGAGCTTCCTGCCACTCTCAAGTAATAAGACCTGACTCGAGACGTCCCGCGATGCAACCGTTTGAAACGGAGTTACCATTTCAATCCCCCAATTTGAAACCACAATGAGCAGATGTTTATCAGCTTCGTACCCGATCGATTCTAGAGGATCGAATGGAAATGTGTACCGGTTTCTTTACTGGCACTGACGTGAGCGCTAACAACGATATTTTGCGGTATCCTGCGGCATGTAAGTCATTGGAGCGAGAGATGAGACTAGGATTATTAGCCGGGCCAGACGGGAACTGGAAAGAATCTTTAGAAAAGGTTCAAATTGCTGAAGATATGGGTGTTGAATTCATTGCCGTGGGTGAGGCTTGGAGTCAGTCGATTATCCCATGGCTGTCGGTCCTGGCAACGAATACAAAAAAGGTTCGTATCGGATCTGCAATCCATAACGTATTCTCTCGGACGCCAGCAGCACTCGCCCAGGAATATTCGATGTTGGACGAATTATCGGAAGGGCGCATGGTACTTGGTCTAGGTTCATCAGGCGAGTTTGTCGTTGAACATTTCCACGGAATTCCGTTCAAAAAACCACTCACACGTATTCGAGAGTATGTAGAGATATTTGACACACTTATTAGTGGTGAAGCCCTGAATTACGAAGGCGAAATATTCCAGATGAGCAGAGGATTCCAACTGCATTACAACCGGCCTCGGAATAAAATCCCTGTGTATGTGGCCGCAATCACCCCAAAATCTATCCATCAGACAGGCGCTATTGCTGACGGTATATACCCAATACATTGGCCACGGGGACTATTCGAAGATTTACGAAGTTCGCTTAAGGCGGGCGCTGCCACCACCGACACACCAGATAAAGAATTTACTATTGCGCCATTTACCAAAGTCTCCATCTTAGACGGAGCCACGGACGACGAAAAATGGCTTGAAGCCAGAGGACTCATTCATCATTATGTGAACAGAATGGGGGTTTTCTACTGGCAAATGCTTGAGCGTAATGGGTTTGAAGCTGAGGTTGGGGCATCCCGTGATGCATGGGCAGAACGAGACCGTGAAAAGTCAATCCTGGCCATTTCAGATGACATGGTCAGGGAATGCCAAGTTATTGGGTCAATCGAAGAAGTGAGAGCACAACTCCATGAGCGATCAGATCTTGGAGCAGATGTCCAGATGCTGTATATGCCAGCTGGAAGCCCCGAAGACTTCAAAAGTTGGCTCAGTGACATACTCG
Source organism: Chloroflexota bacterium (assembly GCA_002725365.1). GTDB lineage: Bacteria > Chloroflexota > Dehalococcoidia > UBA2979 > UBA2979 > UBA2979. Next base: position 4,384 of record PBOW01000079.1, read on the forward strand.
CGTAAAATTTGACAGGATGACCCGTAATGACTCAATTTTCAAAGATACTAATTGCCAATCGAGGTGAAATTGCCGTTCGGATCGCGCGCGCAGCCGCAGATCTCGGTATACAGACACTCAGTATTTATTCGGAAGACGATAACAATTCCTTACATATCAAAAAAACTGATGAGTCTGCACAACTTGATGGCCGAGGTGCTCGCGCATACCTCGATATCGAACAAATCATTAACGTGGCGAAACTGCATAACTGCGATGCGCTTCATCCAGGATATGGATTCCTGAGTGAAAACGAGGAACTTGCCCAGCGATGTCAAGACGAAAATATCACGTTCATAGGCCCACTACCTTCTACAATCGGCTTGTTTGGAGACAAAGTTCAGGCTCGCGCACTTGCCGAAAGCCATGCGGTTCCAGTCGTGCCAGGTATTTCCGAACCGGTCTCCTTGGCAGAGGCCAAATCATTTTTTGATTCTCTTGATGGCGCTCCCATGCTGCTCAAGGCCGCCTCCGGTGGCGGTGGAAGAGGTATGCGTATAGTTCGCGAGTCCGGCGAACTTGAGGAGCTGTTTGAACGGGCACAATCTGAAGCTCAACAGGCGTTCGGCAAAGATGGACTATACGTCGAACGACTTGTCGACCAGGCTCGACATATTGAAGTACAAATCGCTGGCGATGCATCGGGAGAAGTTGTCCACTTCGGGAACCGTGACTGCACACTGCAGCGCCGACATCAAAAACTTATCGAGATAGCACCTGCTCCGGACCTCGACTCGGAAATAGCCGAACAACTAAATCAAGCGGCTCTAAAAATAGCCAAAGCCGCGAATTATCAGGGTTTGGGTACAGTGGAGTTCCTTGTTAGACCAGATGATAATTTCTTTGCATTCATTGAGACCAATGCCAGACTCCAAGTGGAACATACTGTGTCTGAGGAGGTTACTGGTATTGACCTAGTCCAGCTACAAATAAACTTGGCACAAGGTCAGACTCTGGAGTCACTAGGAATCCAGCAAGAATCAATCAGTACACGTGGTTACGCCATCCAGACCAGAGTGAACATGGAAACAATGCTTCCCGATGGCAACACACGTCCTTCGGGAGGTGTACTTGCAGCCTTCGATGTACCTTCTGGACCCGGTATACGTACAGACACGTTCGGCTATGTCGGATATAAGACCAACGCGAGCTTCGATTCGTTGCTTGCCAAGGTAATCGTCTATTCCGGATCCGCTGACTTTGCGGTCGCTACAAATAAAGCCTATCGAGCCTTAAGTGATTTTAGAATTGAAGGGCTTGCCACTAATGTGTCACTCCTGCAGTCTCTCCTTACACTCGAAGACTTCACCAATACACAGATACATACCAGGTATTTGGATGAAAATGTGGCGTCTATCGTCGAAGCTGCCTCCGAGTCCCATACGGTCTCATACTTCGAGCCTGAGAAGGCCACCGTACAAGTCGCTAGTCAAGCTGGCGCTTCAATTGATAATCGCGATCCGCTTGCAGTACTTGCCTTCGGGAAATCTGATGAGGTAGAAGGTGGAGCACCGGTTGATCCAGTTGCGAATGATGTCATCGACGTTCCCGAGGGTCTCAGTGCGGTACGTGCACCGATTCAGGGCACTATCGTCAGCGTCGATCTTAAACCGGGGGACGAAGTAGTCATCGGGCAACAAATTCTTGTGATGGAAGCAATGAAGATGCAGCACGAAATCCTTTCGACGGTAAGTGGAACCATTCAGGAGATTACAGTGCAAGCTGGCGATACCGTTTGGGAAGATCACCCTCTAGCACTCATCACGGCATCTGCTCAACAAACAGAGCTCGATGTCGAAGACGAAGAAGTTGACCTCGACCACGTGAGACCGGATCTGAAAGTTATTCACGATCGGCATGAGATCACTTTGGACGCTTCTCGCCCTGATGCAGTTGCGAAAAGACGAGCCACCAATCAGCGCACCACCAGAGAAAATATTGACCAATTATGTGACCCTGACTCCTTCATGGAGCATGGATCACTAGTACTTACCCCAGGTACTGGCCTTCCAATTGACGAAGTCATACGGAAATTCCCAACCGACGGGATGGTCACAGGCGTGGGCAGCGTGAATGGGGAGTTTTTCGCCGAGCATAAGAACCGTACAGTGATCCTCGGATATGACTATACGGTCCTTGCTGGCACGCAAGGGGCAATCAATCATCCCAAAACGGACCGTATGCTTGAACTAGCTGAGAAATGGAAAATGCCAGTGGTATTCTTCGCGGAAGGGGGAGGTGGTCGCGCAGGCACAGGTGGGAAACGATCTGGAGGTGCATCTACGACAACCCAGGGTCAGGGACGAAGTGAAGGAACATATCGTCCTTTGGATACCCCCACATTTACACAAATGGGACGGCTCAGCGGGTTAGTGCCAACGATCGGCGTGACATCACGTTACTGTTTCGCTGGAAACGCTTCATTACTTGGATGTTGTGACGTCATCATTGCTACCGAAAACTCAAACATTGGAATGGGCGGGCCAGCGCTCATCGAAGGTGGCAATCTAG
>PBOW01000080.1 GCA_002725365.1 Chloroflexota bacterium
ACTTCCTTAAGTGTAAGAAAATCGTCATCTACATGCTCGATAACTTCGTTTAGCAATACCAGGTCAAAGCGGCCGGCCTTCAAAGGTAGTCGTTCGCTAGCAGCAGCTATAAAGTTGGCGCGACAACGGTTACGACGATCTGACCCCTCTTCTCGGTTTTGCGCCTCGCTCAATCGTTTAATATCAAGATCTATTCCGATACAATTCCCATTCAAATCACTCATTGCTCGGACATACTCACCCACCCCACAACCCAAATCAAGAATCTGAGCTCCTGGAATATCTGCGTACAATTGGATTTTTTGTAATCTACGCCATTGGCCGAATCTCCAAACAAAAGATGGGTTTCCCAGCCTCGAGGCATCCGGCTCATCTGATAATTTGTTCACGAATCCTCCGCGATCGAACTTTATTGGATACGTCTATTACTAAAATATGCTAATTCTAACGAACTGAGAAACCAATAGAGCTACCAATCACCACTATAGATTCAGTGCTCTCACTCTCCTATGCTATGAGAATGGAAATTTCAGAGGATGACGTGTTACATGTTGCGGAACTCGCTAGGATCAGGGTGACCCGTACTGAGTCGAGGGAAATAAAGGAACAGTTACAGACTATTTTCCAACATTTCTCAAGTCTACAAGATATTGATACTGAGACTGTCGATCCCACTATGCATATCTCTGGGAACCAAATCGTTTTAGATCACACCGACAGAGAAGATGTTAATCAAAATATTCGAGCGGATCTTATCGAAGCTCCTCTCGATACTGAGCAAGTTCTACAAAATTCTCCTCGTCGAGAAAACACATTTATCAGAACAAAAGGCGTTCTCTAGGATCGTTTGGTAATGGCTAAGATGGATACTGAAATTCAATTGAATCAAAATGCGCACATCCACGCTGATAACTTTAGAAACGGAACCTACAGCCCAACAGAGCTGTTATATAAAACACTCGATTATCTGGAAAAACTTGATACTCAATTAAACGCATATATCAGCGTCATGCATTCCGAAGCAACGTTAGCAGCCGAAAGGGCTTCATCGACCGTTGATTCGGGCGAAGCAACCCCTCTTACAGGCATCCCCATTGCCGTTAAAGATCTACTAAATACAAAAGATTGGAAAACTACTGCAGCGTCAAAAATGCTGTCAACTTATGTCCCTGTTGAAGACTCGACTGTCGTAGCTCGACTAAAAGCTGCGGGTGCCGTGATTGTGGGCAAAACAAATCTGGATGAATTTGCCATGGGCTCATCCAATGAGTTTTCTGCATTTGGACCGGTCAAAAACCCCTGGGACATAAATAGGGTTCCTGGCGGGTCCTCTGGAGGGTCAGCGGTCACCGTTGCGTCTCGAGTGGTCCCACTGTCTATAGGTACGGATACTGGCGGCTCCATTAGACAACCAGCTGCTTTTTGTGGAGTTCTCGGCCTAAAACCCACATACGGGCGGGTCTCTCGCTTCGGAGTAGTCGCTTTTGCGTCATCGCTTGATCAGGTTGGACCTTTCGCCAGAGATTCATATGACTTGGCGAATCTCTTACAGGTGATCTCCGGGTATGATCCGAAGGATTCGACGTCCTCCCAGATCCCAGTGCCTAACTTCTCTTCACAACTCATGCATGGTCTTGATGGCCTTACTTTTGGGATTCCCACAGGCATGCTTTCGTCCGGAATTGATCCGCTTGTACGTAGCGCATTTGAAGAATCTATTAAAGTTCTCGAGGCCAATGGTGCGCGGATAAACCGAGATATACGATTGCCTTCGATAGAGGCGGCTCTGCCTGTCTACTATCTAATTGCACCCTCAGAGGCCTCAGCAAATCTCGCTCGGTATGACGGCGTCAAATATGGACATTCGGCTGAGCTCGGCGAGAGTGCTGAAGAAACAATGTTTAACACCCGTGGCGAGGGATTTGGTCCGGAGGTGAAAAGAAGAATATTGATTGGCACTTACGCACTATCTGCCGGATATTACGACGCTTTCTATCTCAAAGCTCAAAAAGTTCGAACTGTGATACGAACTGAATACGAACAAGCTCTAGATAAGGTCGATGCAATTCTTACTCCTACTACACCAACTCCTGCTTTTGAACTAGGAGCAAAATTAAACGATCCTTTAGAAATGTACCTCAACGATTTGTATACCCTGCCGGCGAACATTGCGGGACTCCCAGGTCTTTCCATTCCTGGAGGGTTCGTAGATGGCCTGCCAGTAGGACTTCAAATTGTGGGCCGCCCATTCTCCGAGCCGACTCTGTTGAGAATTGCTAATGCTTATCAAACTCACACAGATTGGCACAATCAAGCGCCTGACGTGTCTTGTAATTAGCTAGCCTTCATATAGTTCAAAACAAATGATTTAATAAGTCTGAAAACGTCCTCTGGATTCTCCGCTAATCCGTGCCCTTCCCCCTCCAAGATCTCAAGTATCTTTGGCTCACTGGCTCTTTGAAAAATATCTTCAGAGGCCGCCTTATCCAAAACATCATCTGCTGAACCGTGGATTAACAGGAGAGGTTTATGAAGTCTGTCGACTTCAGCAGTACCGAATCTTTGTGAAGAAAGCGCGATTACCCCGTGAACGATATCTGATAGGCCGGCGGCCCTAACTGCCACTGCTCCGCCAAACGAGTGCCCTACTAATATCGCTGATTCTGCTCCTATACCTTTCAAAAAAGAGCCCGCTGCTAGGGTGTCGAGAACGCTTTCTTCAAACTCACCGGCTTCCCGATATTCAACTCGCACCGTGGAGATGTTCTCCTCTGATAGCTCGGCCGATAATCGNTCATAAACTTTGTCTGCTGGGCCGGAAGCTCCTCCGCCTGCTCCCCCCACACAGATGAGAGCGTTGATTGCACCTTCAACTGGACGGAAATGTAAAATNANCTCCCCCCTTGTGGTATCTAATTGGACATCAATTTCTCCGTCTAATTCAGCTGGCCTAGCTTTGGCACCGCGGATCGACAATGTCATTTCATCCAAGTTCTTAGAGTTATCTGACGGNTCGTTTCCATCAGATGACTCATTGTCATCGCCTCTAGGTAAACCAAAGGGGGATCTCGTACTCATGTCTGCCTCGATCTCTCAGTCTCTTCAAAACACTAATATTAACGCCTACTAATTGCTTCGTTGAAAGGGTTANCAACGGTCCGGTCAATTAGGCGCGAGACACTTATCTTACCGCTAGAAGGGGGTTGCGATGGATGCTATCATTCCTTGACCAANAAGAAGATAATNAACATTGCGATGAGAACGATCTCATCATACGAACATGACCGGAAGGATTTTCCATGACCACCGATTCTCCAAGTTATAGTCNGGGGCTAGAGGGAGTCCCGATTTGCGAGTCTGCGTTGTCATTAGTTGAAGGGGAAGCTGGAAGACTGACTTACAGGGGCTATTCCATTGAGGACCTCACCCTTCCTGAAGCAACATTTGAGCAAACAGTAGCTCTCCTTTTCGATGGTGAATTACCGAATGGAAATCGTCTCAGTGAAATGAAAGATATCCTCCGAGAAAACAGAGATATCGATCCGGAGATAGTAGAGCTCATTAGACAAATTGCCAAGAAAACCCATCCTATGTTTGCTATGCAGGCGGGGATAGCAATGCTTGGGCCTAAGGACAACGACTTTGAAATCAAAGTTGGCAGTATCCGACAACGCTCTCTGTCGCTGGTTGCAAAAGTGGCCACGGTCGTAGGAGTGATTGCCCAATCCTTGGAGGACCGACCATATGAAGGGCCTCGTGACTCTGAATCCCACGCNGAGATGCTTTTGAGAATGATCACAGGTAATGAAACGCATCCGGATGGTCACGTGCATACCATGGATTCGCTACTTACGCTCCAAGCTGATCATTCAGCGGGNAATGCATCCACATTCACTTCAAGNGTGGTTACTTCAACTAAGGCAGAACCAGAAGCAGTNGTATCGTCAGCGATTGGTGCCCTGTCAGGACCCGCCCATGGAGGGGCTAATGAGGCTTCATTAAGNCTCTTCATAGAAATCGGCGACCCNGACAATGCCGAACAAGAAATCGGTAAAAAGCTTGATGATAAATTCAAAATACCTGGNTTTGGCCATCGGGTGTATAGCGTTAAAGACCCGCGNTCGAAAGTTATTCAAAGAATTGCAGATCAAATTATTCAACCCGGGTCAAAAAATGATGACTACTATAAAATTGCTCTCTCAGTCGAATCTGTGGCAACAGAACGGCTGGGTGACCGTGGGCTTTTCCCAAATGTCGACCTCTTTAGTGGTTGTGTATTCGCGGCAATTGGTATTCCAATCGATCTATTCACACCTATATTCGTTGCGGGTAGAACACTAGGCTGGGTCGCAAATATGGAAGAGCAATGGGAAAGTGGCAACCGTATTTATCGTCCAACTCAGATTTATACCGGCGAAGCACATCGCCCATATTCAAATATTGCTCAGAGGGATTGATGACATACCTCATTGTCGNAGCNTAAGCCNTGAACACTGGCCTAATTATGTACTCTNAAGGTCATCCAATACCGAGAAGGCAGCACTCAAAAGAAACTTTAGTTATTCAGGAATGGTAGGCGAATGACCGAGATATCGGANTCTGGTTCACAAAGAATTTTGACTGGAGTAAGGCCGACAGGCCCCTTGCATCTCGGTCACTATGTTGGTGCCCTTGAAAACTGGGTAAAGCTCCAATCAGATTATGAATGTTTCTTTNTGATTGCCGACTATCAGGTTTCAGATCACGCCGAAGACTTACCGAGAGTCAGACAAAGNGTCTTAGATGTGGCATTGGATTGGCTAGCTGTGGGGCTTGAACCAGAAAAATGTCACTTTGTAGTAGAAAGCTCTGTGCCGGANCACGCGGAGCTTACAACATGGCTTTCTTGGTGGACGCCGCTTGGAATGCTTCAGAGAAACCCTACTCTAAAGGCTGAACTTTCTGAAATCGAGTCATCCNCAAGTAAACGGTCGGCNCCATTAGCATTTTTCAATTATCCAATGATGCAGGTCGCAAACATCCTTATGCCCAANGCCCATTTAGTGCCGACGGGAGAAGATCAACAGCCNCATATAGAAATGAGTCGAGAGATTGCTCGGAAGTTCAACACGATTGCAGATAGGGATATTTTCCCCGAGCCTCAAGGCCTTATTGGAAGAGTTGGTCGTTTGGTTGGTACAGACGGACAAGCAAAGATGAGTAAAAGTCTTAATAATGCCATTTTCATTGGCGATTCTCCCGAAGATGTAAATAAAAAAGTAAGACGTATGTTTACTGACCCAAACAGAATTCATGCTACGGATCCAGGGACGGTCGAAGGGAATCCGGTTTTCATATACCACGATGCTTTCAATCCGAACCAGGACCAGATTGATGACCTCAAGCAACGTTATCGTACCGGCAAGGTTGGAGATGTTGAAGTGAAGGATCTGCTTTCTGAGGCGATAAATTCATTCCTACAACCNTTCCATGAGCGTCGGCGTAAGTTCACTGAAAACACAGACTTGGTTACTGACGCTCTACAAAGTGGGTCACGGTATGCTAGATCAGTTGCACAAGAAACAATGAGTGACGTAAGGGATGCCCTTCAGATCAATTACTTTNAATAAGTGTCGTGTGAAATGATTGAATTAAATAAATGCTAATTCGAGATCAAATAATCAAAATCCTTGAATCTGGACTTGCTGCGGCCCAGCAGAACGGAGATTTGGGGAACATTCCAAGTCCCATGATTNCGTTGGAACANCCGAATCGCCTCGAACACGGGAATTATTCGTCGAATCTTCCTCTNAGGATACAGGGCCTATTAAAAATGAAGGCTCTCGATATCGCTGAAATACTAAAACAACATGTGCCTCAACACGAAGCAGTGAATCGAATTGAAGTTGCTGCGCCTGGTTTCATCAATTTCTATCTGGATGATTCNTGGTTAGCAAAGCAGGCGAAGANTATATCTTCGGATAAAACATTTGGCGCTGTGCCTCCTCCTACAGCAACAGCCGTACAGCTGGAGTATGTCTCNGCTAACCCTACTGGACCGATCCACGTGGGGAATGGTCGTGGNGCTGCGATTGGCTCTACTTTGGCTAACACATTTCGATTTTGTGGCTATGCAGTACAACAGGAATATTACATCAACGACGCTGGAAATCAGGTCGCGATATTTGGCGAAACCTTGAAAGCTAGGTATCTGGAACTTCTTGGTAAAGACGCAACCCTGCCCGAAAATGGCTATCCGGGCACATATATGATCAGTCTGGCAGAGGATATTCGTGAACGATTTGGNGATGACCTAATTGGTTCCAGCGAAAACGAACTCGAAAACCTAGGAAGTCTTGGTATCGGGCTCATGGTCGAACGAATTAAATCTGATTTAAAAGGACTTGATGTGGAATTCGATCGGTGGTTCTCGGAAAAAACACTGATGCTCCCNGATCAACANTATGACAGGATTATGAGTCTCCTCAACACCCAAAAACAAACCACCGAAAGAGACGGTGCAGTCTGGTTCANATCGTCTGAGTTAGGAGAATCCAAAGATAACGTGTTGATTCGTTCGGATGGTACGCCCACGTACTTCGCTTCAGACATTGCATATCATTTTGACAAATTTGTACTCCGAGGTTTTGATCGGGTCATTGATATCTGGGGAGCAGACCATCAGGGACACGTTTCTCGCGTGAAAGCAGCTGTTGATTGCNTCGGGGGTAACTCTGAAAATCTGGATGTTCTTTTGTACCAATTAGTCACATTAAAAAGAGGTAAGGAAATCGTTCCGCTCTCGAAGCGAGCTGGAGAGATAGTCACGTTAAAGGAGGTTATAGACGANGTTGGCAAAGATGCAGCACGNTATTTTTTTCTTGCAACTGGTGCAAATCAAACTATGGAGTTCGATCTGGACCTCGCGGTTCAGCAATCCGATGAAAANCCGGTCTATTACATCCAATATGCGCATGCCCGAATATCNTCGATNCTGAGACTTGCAGTTGAGGAACAGATTTCTGCTGACGATGGNGACTATTCGCTACTGACACATCCGGCAGAACTAAATCTTCTCGTCAGTCTTCTACTATTCCCTGAGGTTATTGAGAGAGTTCTCGAGGATTTGGCTCCGCATCATCTTGCTCATTATGCTCGGGAACTTGCGGCGGCTTTCCATAATTTTTATGGCAACTGCCGAGTAGTTCAAGAGGACGAACCAGAGCTTAGTAAAGCTCGCCTAATGCTTCTGGAAGCGACTCAGACTGTATTAGCCAACNTACTGGCCCTGATGGGAATCTCTGCTCCCGACTCGATGTAATTCTGCTCAAACCAATCGGTCTGGGTTTTTATCGCCACTAGCTTTAGACTGACACAATGACTAACAACACTCCAAAAATNATTCTTGCCTTTTCTGGGGGCCTTGACACCTCTGTTGCAGCTCACTGGCTGAAAGATCAACGTGGGTATGAGGTACATTGCCTCACAATTGATCTGGGAAATCTCGGGGATCAGGACGGGATCCGCAAGCGCGCTGAAGAAGCGGGGGCGGCCTCTGTTGAGATCGCCGACGCAAAAGACACTTTTATCAGATATTTCATTTGGCCTGCGCTTCAAGCTGGCGTGGTTTATGAGGGGCGTTATCCACTGGCCACAGCGCTTGGGCGTCCCCTTATAGCCAAGATGTTAGTAGACAAAGCTNGGCAAATTGGCGCAACTGCTGTGGCACACGGATGNACGGGCAAAGGNAACGATCAAGTAAGNCTCGATGTAGGCGTCCAAACACTGGCCCCGGATCTTGATATTGTCGGGACGACCAGAGAACATTCGGTTTCGAGAGATGAAGCTCTAGAATACGCTGCCAAGTACGGAATCCATGTNCGCCAGAGCTCAGAGTCACCCTATTCAACTGACGAGAATCTTTGGGGCAGGTCTATTGAAGCTGGNATACTGGAAGATCCTTGGATNGANCCACCAGANGACGTATTCGAGTGGACTCGTCCGCTCACGGANACCCCCAATACGCCAGCCGAACTCNCTATNCGGTTTGAGCAAGGTGTCCCCACCAATATAGATGGCGAAGATCTATCTCCTACAGAAATAGTCCAGCTACTTTCAGATACAGGTGGGCAGCACGGAATAGGACGAATCGACATGGTCGAGAACCGTCTAGTGGGNATCAAATCAAGAGAAATATACGAAGCACCCGCGGCCGTAATTCTCTTGGAAGCACATCGCGCTCTCGAGGACCTGACACTCACTAAAGCCCAGTCGCGCTTCAAGAACACCGTATCGCAAGAGTATGCTGACCTCGTGTACAACGGCCTGTGGTTTAGTGCCCATCATCGTGANTTGGCACAATATGTTGTCTCAACGCAGCGTCATGTCACTGGAGAGGTAAAAGTTAAACTTTGGCATGGCAACGTTACTGTGACTGGGCGCAGAGCTGATAATTCACTCTATTCGCCTGAACTTGCGACGTATAACAAAGAGGGTGACCTCTTCGATCAAAGCCAGGCGGCGGGATTTATACGGCTTCACGGTCTTCCCGCTCAAGTGCAGGCTCAACGCCANGCTTTAGCCGGTGGTGATGATGATCTATTACGTCTGGCAGCTCCCGAGGCGAACTAAAATGGCTTCTAATAATTCCGACAAACTATGGGGAGGTCGATTTTCNCAAGGAAGTCACAAACTGACTGAGCTATACAACGAGTCGATTTCATTCGACCAAAGACTTTACAAAGAAGATATAGCCGGCTCGAAAGCACANGCCAACATGCTGGCAGCATCCAAAATAATATCTGAGGAAGATCGTGACCTCATAATCAGTGGGCTTACAGAAATCGAGCGTGAAATCGATGAGGGAGAGTTCGACTTCCGGATNGANCGCGAAGATATTCATTTGAATATAGAGGCTAAATTAACNGAGCGGATCGGTGAGGCGGGNGGACGTCTGCACACCGGCAGATCGAGAAACGATCAAATCGCTACGGATATGCGACTGTTTATACGGGTCGCCTGTGATGCAACAGTNGACGCTCTAGTTGAGCTTCGTGGTGTATTACTATCCATTGCTGAACGTGAAGCGTCGACTATCATGCCCGGATATACGCATATGCAGCGTGCACAACCGATCCTCTTGAGCCATCATCTGCAAGCATATGAATCAATGTTTGCTCGNGATACTGAGCGGTTNGNACAGNCTCGAAACAGGACTAACAGGTCTCCACTAGGGNCNGGNGCACTCGCGGGTGTTTCATATGACATCGATCGCGAGGCNACAGCTCGCGAGTTAGGATTCGACGAGGTTATACCAAACTCAATTGACGCCGTATCGGACAGGGATTTTGTTTATGACTATCACTCAGCGGCTGCCCTGCTGATGGTACACATTTCACGACTGTCTGAGGAAATTATTCTTTGGGCTACTAGTGAGTTTCAATTCATAACCCTCGACGAAAGATTCTCCACTGGCTCTAGCATAATGCCACAGAAAAAGAATCCAGACTTGGCGGAATTGGCCAGAGGGAAGAGCGCCCGCGTAATCGGTAATCTTGTACAGATCCTTACACTTCTGAAATCTCAACCGCTGGCATACAACAAGGACATGCAGGAAGACAAAGAACCATTATTCGATTCCGTTGATACCGTAATGGCAACACTTCAGGTGTTGTCTACGATGCTACCCACATGCCAATTCAATCGAGAAGTTATGGCATTATCAGCTGAGGCGAATTTTGCTCTGGCGACGGACTACGCTGACTATCTNACAAAAAAAGGGGTCCCCTTTCGTCAGGCCCATGAGGCCGTGGGAGCCCTGGTCGCACAGTGCGAGTCACAGGGAATAAATCTTAAAGAACTTACACTTGACCAATTAAAGGCGGCACACCATGACTTCGGTGAGGATGCGTTACAAATCGACTTAAATTACTCCCTTTCGGCCAGAAATGCGTCAGGTGGGACGGCACCTGATGCAGTCGCATCAGCTCTAAATGAGGCNAAAAAACGCCTGCGACAAGATCGTCAANNGTCGACGACGTTACNAAAATGAATTCTTGTTTAATCGCTCCTTCAATTCTGACTGCTGACTTCGGTCAGCTGCACCAACAGATACAAGCGGCAGATGAAGGTGGGGCGGATCTATGGCACCTGGATGTCATGGATGGCCATTTTGTACCTCCACTGTCATTCAGTGGAGAGGTGATCAAAGCAGTTTCAGAGGCCACAAAAAATCTCATCGAAGTCCACGCCATGGTGGCACATCCTAGTGAGCATTTTGAAACGTTCATCCAGAATGGTGCGAGTCGGGTGATATTCCACTACGAGGCCGCAATGAAGGCNCCTGATTTGGGGGGGCCTGGGCTGGGAGAGACCGTGGTGCTGCTTCGTGACATGGGCGCCGAAGTGGGAATTGCTTTGAACCCAGAAACTCCGGTTGATGAGATCAACGATTTGCTCCCCGAGATCCAGCAGGTGACGATCATGCTTATTCGACCAGGCTGGGGCGGGCAGCAGATGAACACGAACCTNCTGGCCAAGGTCCANGAAATTCGAGAATTGATAACNAAACAAAGCCTCAANCTGCATGTGGAAGTTGATGGGGGAGTTAAGCCACATAATGCGAGTTCCTGTCGGGAAGCTGGAGCAGATATTATTGTCGCAGGTTCTTCCGTGTTTAACTCCGAGGGGACCCCTGAGCAAAACTTGAAAATATTGAAACACTCTCTAGGCTAGGATCTGGGACTGCGATCGGCCGCTCGAAAACTGCCCGACGACCGGTTACACTGCTTTAAACATATCGCGACGTTGGTTAGGAGTTACGATTATGCCCGACATGGATGCAGCTGTCCTACGCAGTACAGACCCTATTGCAGTCGAACAAGTTGAACTTACTGATCCCGGCCAGGGTGAGGTTTTGATCAAAATAGAAGCCTGTGGAGTCTGTCATTCCGACCTTCACTGGATAAATAACTTCCGGAACGACACATTGCCAGCGGGAATCGCAAAGCCCAGCGCAGCCATCCTAGGACATGAAGTAGCTGGAATAGTGGAAGAAATAGGCCCAAACGTTAGCGCTGTCGCACCAGGTGACCACGTTATTGTCGGATTTAGGCCTAATTGTGGAGGTAATTGCCACTTTTGTATTCGAGGTACCCCATGGCTATGCGAACGACCAGACAATCCTGACAGGGCGTACACCGGTGGAAGCCCTCGTTTGTCTCAGGACGGTGTGCCAATCATGCAGGGAGTTGGGGTGGGAGGATTCTCTGAATATACTGTCATGCCTGAACGAGCAGCCATCAAAATTCGTAATGATGCACCACTCGAGACTGTCTGTCTCATAGGTTGTGGAGTCACAACTGGAATAGGTGCTGCAATCAACACCGCAAAAATCGAGGCTGGTTCGGATGTCGCTGTAATCGGCATTGGAGGAGTCGGGTTGAATGTAGTTCAAGGGGCCCGACTTGCTGGTGCCCGAAAAATCATTGCTGTGGACATGATGGATAACAAACTTGATATGGCTGCAGACTTTGGAGCCACTCATTTTGTAAACGCTAGTGAAGGAGATCCGGTTGAAAAGGTCAGAGACTTAGCAAACGGCTATCTGGACTATGCGTTTGAAGCAATCGGTCTGGGCGCCACGTGCAGGCAGGCCTTCGATATGGTCCGAGACGGCGGAACTGCGGTGGTAGTAGGCGTAGTCGGTGATGACATCACGGTGCCAGGCCGAGCATTTCTGCGCGAGAAGAAACTCATCGGTTCGTTCTATGGGTCTAATTCACTCCATACTGATATTCCTAAACTTGTGGATCTCTATATGGATGGCCGGATTAAAGTCGATGAACTAATCTCCAAGCGAAGACCTCTCAGTGAAATCAATGAAGCATTCGAAGATATGCTCGCGGGCGAAGTAGCTCGGAGCGTGCTACACCCATCTGGACTATAGAAAGAGGGCAAAAATGACAACCGAACAAATACTCGTCGAGACAAAAAATCGGGTGGGAATCATCCGATTGAATCGTCCGGAAAAACTCAATGCCTGGACATCAAAAATGAACAGTGAAATCCATAGCCAGATCAATGAATGGAATGATGACTCCTCGATTGGTGCGATAGTAATCGCCGCAGAAGGTCGTTCGTTCTGTGCTGGAGCGGATATCGGCGATTTTGCTGATCGAGCTGAGGCTGATAGCAGCGGGGAGAACACAATTTCCAAGCCGATCGCCGCCTACAGCACTCCCGGGCTTCTTCGACAATCTAAACCGACAATTGCGGCTGTTCAGGGTTACGCAGTTGGCATAGGATTAACGATGATCCTGCCTTGCGATATCAGGATTGCTGCTGAAGATGCCAAGCTCAGTATCCGGTTCATCAAAATGGGTCTAATGCCCGAACTGGGTTCCACCAGAATTCTTTCAGAACTCGTAGGCCTGGGACATGCGACTGACATGTGTCTCTCGGGTCGAATGGTTCCTGCTGATGAAGCTCTGCGGATGGGCCTGGTCTCGGATGTTGTGCCTAATGGTGAGCTATTTGAAAAAGCATTTGAGCGGGCAGAAGAGATTGCTAATAATCCTACCGATGCCGTCATGATGATAAAAGAACTATTGGCCAAGAATCCTATGGATTCCGACCTGGATGCAGTGATGGAACGGGAAAGTTTACGAGATCAGATCGCTCGCCGATTACCAAATCACTCGGAGGCAATTGAGGCATTTAGCCAAAAACGAGATCCTAAATTCAATCAGTAATCGATTAACGAGCTTGCCGAAATTCCTTATGGAAGACCACCGCACTCAAGGCAAGGAGAAAACACAGTACGCCTGAGATGGTGACTGCTGGCTGTGTCCCCAGACCAACCGCATTGTCTAGTAACGCTACTTGAGCAACCCCAATCGGCATCAGACCAAGCATTGCCAACGTGCTTAACGACATAACTCGTCCCATGTACTGATCAGGCGTTCGCATTTGTAAAAGTGCCTGGCTCATATTCATAAAAAAGCCACCAAAACAGCCCCAAACGAAGAAGAAAAATATTGTAAGGGCTGGAGTGGGAGCAAGGACTTGCGCAGCAACACAAAATCCACCCCCCATGAGGGCCATCCCAAAAAAACCACCTTTATTATTGAGTTCTCGCATAGAGCTGATGAACAGTGACGAAACTACCATCCCTGCGGACAACATCGCCCAAGCCAAGCCCAACTGGGTGGCATCAGTCTGATGTATCTCAGTAAAAATAATCGGTGCCCCATAATTGACAGGTCCCATCATAAATAGTCCCGTAACACACATCAGACCTATGACAGTAATAAGCTCTCTGCGTGTTCTCAAGAAAGAAATCACCTCTGACATAGCCGAATTGCGGACGCTGCTCGAGGTCGTTAAGGACTCAATCATATCTATCGGTGCCAGCTTAATGGGCAGTACCGCAAACGCACCAATAAACAATACGAAGGCACCTATAGAAAAAGCAGCCCAAGGGCCGAGAAAGTCGTAGAAAAGCGCAGCGGCGCCTGGACCAATCACCCGAGGTAGAGCCCCCGTGATCGTCCCTAGTGAGATTCCATTTAGCAAATATTCACGAGGTAACGTCATCGGGAGGATCGCTCTCGAAACCGGCATCTGCGCAGAGGTCAGGATTCCTGTCACGGTGACGTAAATGATAGTCCAGCTGTAACTTTCGATTCCAGCCATAATCCCAATACAAAATGCAAGCGTAACTATTCCCGCTAATATCATCGATGCTGCAAGCAACAATCGCCGATCGAATCGATCAGCCAATATACCTGCCGGGAGCATGAAGAGTGCCGATATCCCCTGAATTGCAACTGATATAGCCATAAGGCTTGCCGAGCCCGTTATCTCCAGAACATAAAATCCAAGAACCCCCTGCTGAATACCTCGCTCGAGCGGGCCGGTAGCGTTTGTGAGGGTCCACCATCGATAATTGG
>PBOW01000081.1 GCA_002725365.1 Chloroflexota bacterium
ATTTGCATGTGGTTTCGTTCTCTCAAATACACCCTTTGACATCTCTTACTCCTGACCTCACATCTATCAATCTATACTCAGCTATTTGTTTTCCTGTCCTGCAATCTCCTCGGCTACACTCTGCGGAACCCGTTCAAAATGAGAGAATTCCATTGAATTCGCAGCTCTACCCTGCGATCTTGATCGGAGATCTGTTGTATACCCGAAGGTTTCGGCTAGTGGGACCTTTGCGTCGATCACTTGAGTATTTCCTCTTACTTCTGTGGATTCGACCCGGCCACGTCGAGAGTTGATATCTCCAAGTACATCACCGAAATATTCATCCGGAGTTACAACTTCCATTTTCATTATCGGCTCTAAGAGGATCGGCGTGCATTTCCGCAAGCCTTCCTTCATACCTATAGAACCTGCAGTTTCAAAAGCAATCTCTGACGAGTCAACATCGTGGTAAGAACCATCCAAAAGTGCCACGTGCACGTCAACAACTGGATAACCCGCTTTGACTCCACTGACTAGTGCTGATTCAACCCCACGGCGAACCGCTGGAATATATTCTCTCGGAATCGAGCCCCCAACGATTTTGTCTTCAAATTCGAAACCTTCTCCCGGCTCTCTCGGACTTATTTCAAGTACACAGTGCCCGTATTGGCCGCGTCCACCACTCTGTCTGATGAACTTGCCCTCAACTGTAGCCGCTTTAGTAATCGTTTCCCTGTAGGAAACTCTAGGGGCTCCGGTATTGGCTATAACACCAAACTCTCGCTTCACTCTGTCAACCACAACCTCAAGATGGAGCTCACCCATTCCAGATATAAGTGTCTGACCGGTCTCTTCGTTGTACCTCACTCTGAAAGTCGGATCTTCTTCCTGTAACTTGATTAACGCATCGGATAGTTTCTCATTTTCTTTCACCGTAGTTGGTTCAACCGCAATAGATATCACTGGTTCCGGGAACGTGATTCTCTCGAGTTCAACAGGGTTATCGCGATCACACAGAGTGTCGCCCGTGAAAGTATCCTTTAAACCAATAGCAGCAGCAATATCACCGGCTCTCACTTCGTCAACGTCTTCTCTTGAGTCAGCATGCATCTTTACAAGCCTACCCAGCCGCTCTCTATTATTTCGATTCGCATTAAATATCTGCTGGCCTTGACTCAATACGCCACTATAGACACGGAAAAATACCAGTCTCCCAACAAATGGATCCGTCACAACTTTAAAAGCGATTGCCGTCGGTGGTTCGCTATCGTCAGCTTTTCTTTCGACGGTCTCCTCCGAACCAACAACTGTTGCAGTAACTGGTGGAACATCCAGTGGGGACGGGAGATAAGCCACCACAGCGTCCAACAAAACTTGGACGCCCTTATCTTTCAATGCTGAGCCACACAGTACCGGAGCAAGTTGATTAGTAATCGTCGCATTTCGTATACCGGCATTCAAAACATCCTGCGGTATTTCCTCGCCATCCAAAAACAACTCCATCACAGCATCATCGTACTCGGCCAGAGTTTCAATGAGTGATTCTCTCGCAGTATCAGCTGCGTCTTGCAACTCAGACGGGATTTCTTCCTCGACAACTTCAAGCCCACGGTCTCCCTTGAAGTAGATCGCTTGCATTCTGACCAAGTCGACCACACCTTCATGATTATCTTCAAGGCCGATCGGTATTTGTAACGGGAGCGCCACAGCACCAAGTCGGTCACGAATCATTTCAACACAGCGCTCAAAATTTGCCCCTGTCCTATCCAATTTGTTGACAAAGCAAATTCGCGGAACACTATACTTGTCTGCCTGTCGCCACACCGTCTCAGACTGCGGTTCGACTCCAGCCACTCCGTCAAAGCAAACAACTCCGCCATCAAGCACTCGAAGCGATCGTTCTACTTCAACAGTGAAATCCACGTGACCGGGGGTGTCGATAATGTTGATAGTATGATCAGCCCACGTTGCTGTAGTGGCAGCGGACGTGATAGTGATGCCTCGCTCCCGCTCCTGTTCCATCCAATCCATTGTGGTATTGCCATCATGAGTTTCGCCAATTTTGTGGGTACGGCCTGTGTAAAAGAGGATCCGCTCAGTGACAGTAGTTTTTCCAGCATCAATATGAGCAATAATCCCAATATTCCGCATTGAGTTCAAAGAGTTATCCATGGATTTCACCGGTGTGGTGGCAGTAGTCACTATTAAACTTCCCTTACACTAAATTACCAACAAATAGCACAATTATTCGCCTCAAAAAAAGAAAACGCTGAACATTCTTCAGCGTTAACTCGGTATAAACTCAACTTACCAACGATAGTGGGCGAATGCCCGATTAGCTTCCGCCATTCTGTGTGTCTCGTCCTTTTTTCTTATTGCTGCCCCGGCTGGTTGATCGCCTGCTGCATCTAACAACTCAGCGGCAAGTTTTTCCACGTATGAGCGACCATTCCTAGTCCTAGCAGCATCACGTATCCACCGGAGTGCGAGCGTTTCACGCCTCTCCGCCCTTATATCGATAGGAACCTGGTATGTTGCACCACCTACCCTGCGCGGCTTCACCTCAACAGTTGGTGTGACATTTCTCACAGCAATCTCAAATACATCTAGACCGCGACGTCCACTAATCTCCTCAATGCGATCAAATGCACCGTAAACCAGCCCTTCAGCTGTCGACTTCTTGCCACTCTTCATTATTCCGTTTATCAATTTCGTGACCGTCTGGCTTTGATACCTGGCGTCCGGCAGAGTAGAACGTGTCGGGGCGCTATTACGTCTCATAGGAAAAACTCCAAAATCTAGCTCTTGCGGGTACCGTATTTGCTTCGACTACGCTGACGTCCCTCGACACCAGTGGCGTCGAGGGCACCACGAATGACTTGATATCTAACTCCCGGGACATCTCGGATTCGTCCGCCACGGACCAAAACTACCGAGTGTTCCTGCAGTGTATGTCCCTCCCCCGGGATATAAGCAGTTACTTCTAGCCCGTTGGATAATCTCACTCTAGCTACTTTTCTAAGCGCAGAATTCGGTTTCTTAGGAGTCACAGTCCGCACCTGTGTTACCACACCGCGCTTCTGAGGAGCCCCTGTGGGCTCACGCAGCATTTTATTCTTAAGAGTATTAAAACGTAGCCTAAGAGCAGGAGACTTCGTCTTGCTCAGCTTCCTTTTTCTCGGCTTGCGGACCAACTGATTTATGGTCGGCATAGGCACTTCCCCAAACACTTAATAAATTTTACTAAACATCCCACAGAGGATTTATTTCACACAGCAAATTGAAACTCAATCAATAGTTGCGCAGGTCAAAAATACTATCGGTTCTTTGGTGCTAAGTGCAAGCGCTTCGCTCGACAATGCCACAAATACTGCCGAAAACGATGGCATCGCTGGCCTGACAGACCTTAAACGCGCGCTCCTGAAAATTATCTCCGCAAAATTACTTTTTTGAACGATTCACGCAACGGCGGAAGAGAATCCGCGACGTCATTTTTTTCAGCTGCAGCTAATCTGTCAGCAAACATTTTTCTCAAAGATTTCGCGTCACGTCCGCCCATCTGAGAAACATGTGCTAACAACGCTGCAATTTTTGTCTCCATATGGTCTTTTATGTCCACGTGATAATCCGGAACATCAGTTCCTGCAAGCAACATAGCCGACGGCCTAAATGGCTTTAATCCTTGTAATTTTTGATCCGGATGAAACAGATGATCATCTGCAGCGGGATAAATGGCATCATAGCTGGAGATACCAGTCACACGATGATCTCGATGATTAAAACCGCTTCGGAAGCCATCCCAAGTGATGACAAGTTCAGGTCGCAACTTTCGGATTTCGAGTACTAAGAGCTCGCGCAAACGATCATCTGATGAGAGCATCCCATCTGGGAATCCTAAGAATCTAGGTTCATTTGCACCCATGATCGTCGCAGCGGCACGGGTTTCCTCTTCTCTTTCACCCGCTAGCTGCTGCGCTGTCACAGTAGGATCTTTTGTCCCCTTGTTACCAGAGGTGGCAACTAGGATATCAATCGTCCAGCCCCTAGAACTCATCATGGCGACCGTTCCGCCGCATGTGAATTCCAGGTCGTCTGGATGCGCGAAGATACACAAAGCCCTCTTACCTGACTTCTCCTCAACCTCATCGAGTAGGTCCTTATTTGGGTCTAGTGCCTCCATGCCTTACCTCAAACTCCGATACAACTTCGACAGATCTGCGGCTATTGAATCCCAAGAATACTCCATTGCACGTCGACGAGCTAACAACGAAAGTTTCTCTGCGATGTGTGACTCATTCATGACCGAAGAGATGGCTTCAGAAAGACGTATTACGTCTGAAGGAGGAATTAAAATACCAGGCAATTGATCAGGATTAGTCGACTTGCCCAACATGCTAGGCAAACCACCAACGTCCGATGCTATAAGTGGCCTTGCCGAGGCCAATGCCTCAAGAGCTACCATCCCAAATGACTCGTAAAGTGAGGGGACGATAACTAAATCAGAGGCTTGATAGTAGCTGGGCAGTATCTCATGACTGATAGACCCCATGAATGTGACATTTTCTTCAATACCGAGAGACTTACCTAAGTTAAAGAGTCTCTCTCGCTCTTCGAGAGAGTCCGGATGAGAATTTCCTCCAAATAAATATAGCTGCCACCTCTCTTTAGGTCCGTCTATTTTTGCTAGCGCCTCCAGAAGTATATCCAGACCTTTAAGTCTCTCGAATCTCCCACCTGCCAGCAAAATAAGTCTGTCCATGGGCAAGTTAAGTTCCGACTTCGCCTCCAGATGATTTCGTGGTAAAAACCTCTTCAGATCTACTCCTGGCGGGATAATTTCCAGACGACTTTCGTCAACACCATAAAGCTCTTTTAGAAGCATCCCTTCATGTCTACTAGCAATAATCACACGGTCCAAAACTGACACCACCTCAGACTCGGTTTTCAGACGATCGATTGATTCATGTGCGGAGATACCATGCAAAATTTTAATTTCGCCAAACGTATGGAACATCCCTACATGTGGGACCTCCCAGTGCTTAGAAACGATCACGCCAGCTGCAATAGACAACCAATAGTGCGAATGGACGACATCGAAGTCCAGATTTTGCTCTGCTGTCCAGTGACAGACGGATTCTGCAAACTCCTCAATTAGTGGACTCATGTCTTCTTTTTCGACACGCTCAACTGGTCCAGCCACTATATGAATTACTCGAAAAAAAGAATCTACTTGTTCTATATCCGGAACAGACGGATTATCGCGTCTAACGAACACATCGACAGCGATACCGAGCCCTGCAAGTCTCTTGGCAGTCTCCAAGACATATACATTCATACCTCCTGTTTCCCGTCCCCCGAGCTCAGCTGTCGGTGAGGTATGCATCGACATCAGAGCCACTCTGAGCTGCGGTGGAGACTCATTAATGCTGGGAGCAGATGTCATGATTTTTTACACGGATCCAATTAGGCGGAGGAATTCCTGTCGCGAATTGACATCGTCGCGTAAACGTCCTCTTAAAGCAGACGTGACCATCCGGGCACCAGGCTTTCTAACACCTCGAGCAGTCATGCATAGATGTTCCGCCTCTATCACCACTCCAACGCCTCTCGCGCTGAGAGCATTTTCAATACTGTCCGCAATTTGTCCAGTAAGCCTTTCTTGAACTTGTGGACGTTTAGCAAAAACCTCCACAGCGCGCGCGAGTTTCGATAGACCCACTATCGCGCCGTCAGGAAGGTACCCCACGTGAGCTTGTCCATGGAACGGAAGAAAATGATGCTCACACATCGAATAAAATGGAATTTCCTTCAAAATCACCAATTCATCATGCTCCTCGTTAAATTGCACCTTCAGTAATTCTTCAGGATCTTGATCGACTCCACTGAAGAGCTCTAAGTACATGTCAGCGATCCTTCTTGGAGTATCAGTCAGGCCGTCATTCTCCCCTAGTCGCAATTCCTTAATCAGATCATCAATTAAATGGATCAAGCGCGGGCGATCGATATAACGATGTTCCGCGGAGGATTCAATCTCTGTTTCGTTCATGCTCATGCCCCTTCTTAGTCAGACTGACGGCTGAAATATTTATTATCTCTAACTCGAAAGAATCTCTCCCACCGCTTCGATCGTGGGATCCACTTCATACTGAACCGCCTCAACTGAGAGGGCTGTATCCGGATCCTTAAGCCCATGGCCGGTAATTACACATACGATTGTCGCTCCGCTGAGGTCTACACCTAATCGGGACGTCTTGATCAAACCTGCAACCGAGGCCGCTGATGCTGGTTCACAAAAAATACCCTCCGCTGAGGCCAAATATCTATACGCATGCAGGATCTCGTCGTCACTAACTGAATCAATGACACCTCCTGATTCGTCTCGGGCACTTGCTGCCTTTTCCCACGAGGCAGGATTACCTATTCTGATCGCTGTAGCAATGGTCTCCGGATTTTCGATAATTTTATTGTTTACTATCGGTGCAGCCCCTTGAGCTTGAAAGCCGTACATCATTGGTGTTTTACTAGCTCGACCTGCAGCGGCATATTCTTTAAATCCTTTCCAATAAGCCGAAATGTTCCCAGCGTTACCTACAGGGATACATAATATATCGGGAGCTTTTCCCAGCGCATCAACCACCTCAAATGCCGCTGTCTTCTGTCCCTCCAGGCGGAAAGGATTGACCGAGTTAACCAGTGCTATTTGCAACTGGTCTGAAATCTCTCTGACTATATTCAGAGCGTTATCGAACGATCCACGAATTTGAATGATCGATGCCCCGTGCACACTCGCTTGAGCAAGCTTTCCCATAGCAATTTTTCCCGAAGGAACCACTACAAAACTTTTGAGTCCATGAAGAGAAGCGTACGCTGACGCTGCTGCCGATGTATTTCCAGTCGAGGCACAAATGACAGACCGGGAATTAGCTTGTACAGCCTTCGCGACTGCTAAAAACATGCCTCTGTCCTTAAAGGATCCAGTTGGATTCATCGTTTCTAGTTTGAAATAAAGGTTGGGGACCCCTATCTCAGGGCCGATATTAGTTGAACGAACTAGGGGTGTGTTGCCCTCACCAAGAGATTTTCTAGATGTATCACCATCGATAGGCAGGAATTCCGAATACGAGTCGATGAGAAAATTAGTAGTCATCGCNCCTCACAATTAATGTTACCTATTAATAATACCTGCTGTCANCTTGACATCGGTAAAACACTGCCTATTTGCAGCACNGATTTTGACTCACCNAGCAGCGCTACTGCCTCAAGGACCGATCCTCTNTGACTGGAGTGAGTGGTGAGAATCAGTTCCGCTGAATCCGGAACTNATGACGCAGTTTCCTGACCGGTTATNTCCTTCTGCACCACCGAGGAAATACTAATATCTGCTTGAGCAAGAATCCTGGATATCTCTGCTAATACGCCTGACCTATTCTCGACGATTAGACGCAAGAAGAAACCTGATTCTATTTCTTCACTCGGTTTGACTTGTACTGGGTGAGGCTGAATAAGAGGTCCCGGCTGAATACCCATCGACTGATCGTTAATAACTTCTAACAGATCGGCGATCACGGCTGAAGTAGTTGCTTCTCTACCTGCACCAGGGCCCTCGTAGAATAACTTACCCACTAAATCGCCGGTAAATTCGACCGCGTTCGTAACACCGGAAACGTTCCCGAGTTGGGTATCTTTACCGACGAGTGTCGGTAAAACAGACACTGATATCTCGCCATTTTCTGATTGGAGACGGGCGATTAGCTTTATGACGTATCCAAGCTCTGAAGCTGCACTGACATCAGCACTCACCAAATTTCTTATACCCTCACTAACAACTGATTCTGGGCGAATCATCGCCCCGTACGCTAGCATCGCAAGTATCACAGACTTAGCAACGGCATCATGCCCATCCACATCAGCACTAGGATCGGGTTCCGCATATCCTAATCTCCCAGCTTCAGTAAGAGCCGTTTCATAGTCGTCGCCGGCTCCCATCTTTGTAAGGATGAAATTCGTCGTTCCATTTATTATCGCCTCGATCGACGATATTTCATTTGCAGCTAAATCTCTACGGAGGGCTGAAATTACTGGTATCCCTCCGCCCACCGAAGCTTCAAATTGAAGATGTACTTCACTACGAGCAGCAGCCAAAAATAATTGATCACCGAACTTCGCCAGCACCGCTTTATTGGCCGTCACAACGTGCTTACCAGCCTTAAGTGCCTCAGAAATGTAATCGTAGGCCGGTTGTTCACCGCCCATTAGTTCGACTACGATTTGCGTATCGTCATCTTTTAGAATATCCGCAACATCCGTCGTGAGTAGATCAGGCTCAACAAAAAAACCGGCTTCTTCCCGCTCCGATCGATCTAAATCGCGTACTAATACATGTCGGACCGAAACGACATCACGGAGGGCTCCTCCCTGCTCATCACTCATCTCAGCAAGCCTCTTGAGTACCGTACTGCCGATATTACCCGCACCAAAAAAAGAAATCCCTATTTTGTTATCAGCCGTCATAATTCTCTCCTGCAAAATAGTCATTGGTTTTGTCTGTCATCTAAGTTGTAAACCAGTTTCATTCAGTAACCAGAGACGATCATCTTCGCTAAATTGCTCATCTATACTCAAAGACTCTCGTCTCTCTGCAACTATCCCATCGAACAACATGTTTGCCCACTTCGACAATAAAGCAAGATCGTACTGCTCAACTCTTATCTCACTTAGCCGGTAGATTGCAACTTCATCAGTATCAGCAATAGTAAAAGGCTTAGAAATAGCTGGCTCCTCTGCGGTTAAAACCCAATCAGCTACATCCGGATCCAGATTATTTTCGATTTCTATCCGGGATAACCAATAGTTTTCTCCATCAAGAGCTGCAATAAGTTGCATGCCCAATCGATCAGCGGCAGCAGCAAACTGGGATCCAGAATCGATCTCAGAAACGAGAAGATCTATCCGGTTTGATGAATCACGAATCATATCAAGTCTATAGATATTCCCCTCGTCCAGCATATCGGAACGCAGTAAATTGATAAATTTCCTGCGATATATATTCACTGATAATTCGTCATGAAATTCGCGATGGGTTATATCAGCTTCAGCAAGAATGTCAGCGATTTCAATTTGAATCTCTGAACGCGACTTCTCCGCCTCACTCAAATTTAATTCTTTGAGAGAAGCTGAATAGAGTTCAGAAGAAGAAACTACGTCCAACTGTTCGGTCCCGAGGATTCTAATCACCTCTCTATTTTTGACCTCTTCCATGAATTTTGACAAATCAGATATCGAACCAACGGAATTCATTTGGCTATAGGCCCTATATTTAGTCCTCAGATCTTCTCGGTCAAGATTCATCTCATCACCGATGGTCAGAACAACACGCGTCCCCACAAAAATATAGTTGGAAGCCAACGCGTAGATCATGAGCAATACAGACAAGCCGACAAGACCGGATAATAGCATTTCTGACCGGCTGAGATTCGAACCGGTCACCCTGGACCGAAGTCCCATGACTATGGTTTTAAATATATTTTGTTTACTAGGTTCGTCCACCGACTAAAAAGCTCCTATTTAGTTATAGGATCGACTTCTACCCAAATCGACACCAGCTATTCGCATGTGATCACTGGTATAGGGTAGAAGTGCAAGATGGCGAGCTCGCTTTATCGCCAGAGTTAACGGCCCCTGACAGCGAGAGCATACTCCTAGCTTTCCTCTTGGCTCGATTGCTCCACGATCGCTAATGTAGCGCTTGAGTGTGTCGATATCCTTGTAGTCTATCTGGCGACCATTCTTCCGTTTACAGAACTCACAACCCCGTGGGCGAAACGACCGGCGGAATCCACCGCGGTCCCCAAAATCCGAGCTTCGAGAATCTTCTTCAGTCATTTTCCACCTCACCTCATTCAACTACAAAAAGCAATTTTCGACCTAAAACGGCAGATCGTCCGGATCCAATGCACCGACCGAACCGACCTCAGACGGTCCATTATTTCCAGCTGATTTATTGCCAGTCTGTTGAGGGGTCAAATACTGTATTCTCTGACCCTGAACCGACGTAAATATTCGCTCGTGACCCTCATCATCAGTGTATTTGTACGAGCTCACATTACCCTCAACAAGTACCCTTCTACCGCGCTGCAAGTACTGCGCAGCATTTTCGGCATTTCGCCTCCAAAGCGTCACGCGATGCCAAGTGGTCTCATCCTCATATTCTTCGTTGCGACGTACACGCCTATTCGTTGCCAGAGATAGTTGAGTGCGTGCAACCCCATTTGCCGTGTATGACAATTCAGGATCTTGTCCCAGATTACCGATCAACATGATCGAATTCATAGATGGAATAACATCCCCTCTGGGATCCTGAACATCATGATGCATTTTTGACGAATCAACCTCAGTCGGACTATCCAACGACCATATCGAATTAGCAATCAGCTCAGTTACATATTGCCTGGATCCGTTCTCTACTTCGAAAGATCTCTGATCCAACCTTCCTTCGACATACACTCTTTCATTCAGCGCTAGCATTTGTGCTGCCTCGCCAGCTCGGTCACCGAATATGACCGTATTTATAAATTCAGACTCTTCTCTCCTATTTCCATCCCTTGTCTGGTAGTAGTGCTCTACAAGTATCCCGAGCTTTGCGACGAGCGCACCCGACTGGGTCGCAGTTAAATCTATCTCAGTTGAAACAGTACCTATAACTACCCAGTTATTGAGAGATTGATTTCCACCAAGATCGCCAGCAATATCAGAAGTAGGAGTAAGGTAAGACCTGGGAACTGACTGGTGACCACCCTCGGTATCAGAAAAAGCACTGTCGGCCACGTTTTCACTGGTCATCTTAGAACGGCTCCGCTCCATCACTTTCAAAGGAAGATTCCGATGTGCTTGTTCCTGGGCTCGCGGATCGTGGTGACAAGAATTTCACTGATCTTGCGTATAATTCTGTCACGTAACGTAGTTCGCCTTCTTGTGTCTGATACTGCCGTGTTCTGTTGGGTCCCTCACAGTAAACTCGACTGCCCTTAAATAAATACTGTTGGCACAGTTCTGCTTCACGCCCTGACACCACCACTGAATACCACTCCGTTTGCTCCTGACTAGCACCATCAGAATCTCGGAACCAGTAATTAACGGCTACGTTGAACGTAGCAACCAGTGCACCACTGGCTGAGTTTCGCATCTCAGGATCAGCCCCCAAGTGACCAATTATCTGACATTTATTTAGCATCGCGATTGACCTTCAGAATTAATGTATCGCTACTCATCAGCTGTCTCAACTTCTGCGGAAGCATCTATCTCCATGGGTGCTTCGATCTCTGAGGTCGCCGAGGCCTCAACTTCTCCATCGGTGCCGACTGAATCTTCTGTATCTTCGGCTAACTTTTGATCGTCTGATTCCGTATCTGATTGCGGTGCAGCCGGCGCGAATCTCGAAGGAGACACTACGCGCTCTCTAGCTCCCTGTGCTATGGAAGTCGGAGTTTTCTCGTACTCTGTTATACCTTTCACCACTAGATGCCTCAAGATATTCTCTTGGAGGTGTAGCCATCGCTCTAATGTGGATATCGCCTGTCCGGGGACGTCGATAGTGTAATGAACATAGGTACCCTCAAGGACCTTTTCGATCGGATATGCCAATCTCATTCGTCCCCATATGTCTGTACTCAAGACAGCGCCATGCTGAGCTATTTCCTGCTCAACTCTTGCGACCCCAGATCCGACCTCGTCCGTACTGAGACTAGGATGAAAAATACACGTCAATTCGTAGTTAGGCACATTACCTCCGCCCACCATGGCCTTTGGAGATCAGTCTCTTTAACTAATCCCGATCAGCGGTTATGTTTATTCGTTTCTCTTATCTATTATTCTATTATATCTCGTTTTGATTACTTAGCCTCTCGGTAGACCTAACCCTCTAGTTGCGATGATGTTTCTCTGAATCTCACTTGTTCCAGCAGCTATCGTCGCACTGACGCTCGAGACATACGATTGTGTGAAGGATGCCTTGAGAACCGACCGTGAGTCCGTTTCATCCCACAGGTTACTGTAGAGGCCAAAAGTCTTTACTCCTGTATTTGCCAGTCTTTGGCTTAGCTCAGAATTAAATAACTTCGAGGTAGACGCCTCGTAGTTTGGGATTAACCCTCTTCCCTGCATAGAGACAATTCGGAAAGAAAAGTTAAACATTACTTCACTTTCGATGAATCGATCAGCCACTTCATATTTCAGGTTCGGGAATTCATCAAGTCGAGATCTTTGAGAACCATCTCCCTGGGCGTATTCGATAAGCCGACTAATAGAACGTCGTGCGGTTACAGCACCAGTAATGTTGGATCTCTCAAAATCAAGTAGAGTTGCTCCCACATACCAGCCTCGGTTTTCTTCACCCACCCTATTCTCTGCGGGGACTTTCACATCCTCAAAGAAAGTCTCATTGAAAACGTGTCCCCAGCCCATATCGATTAAAGGACGCACTGACAGTCCCGGAGTCTTGCCATCCATCAAAAGAAAAGATATACCTCGATGCTTTGGCGCATCTGGGTCAGTTCTTGCTAAAGCAAAAAACCAATCTGCGTTGTGCGCCCCTGAAGTCCAAATCTTCTGCCCATTCAGTGTATATTCATCGCCATCTCTAACTGCTCGAGTCTGCAAGGATGCCAAATCAGATCCCGAGCCAGGCTCTGAATAGCCCTGGGCCCACACCACCTCACCATTGAGAATTTTCGGCAGGTGCTGTTTCTTCTGATCCTCAGTTCCATGGACGATCAAAGTCGGACCTAGCATCGCCACTCCTGAGCCGCCAATACTTGGAGCACCCGCATCAGTCATCTCCATATTGAAAATAAACTGCTCGATCGTGGTTAAACCAGCCCCACCATATTCTTTTGGCCATTGTGGAGCGACCCATCCTCTATCACCTAGAGCATCCGCCCAATTTCTTGCCGGACCGGATTCAGTGTCGTCAGCTGATCGGCGATCCTCTACCCACGAGGCGTCCGAAGGGAACCCAAGTTCATCGCGCTGATAGCGCTTCGGGAGATTGCCATCGATGAATTCTTTGACTTCAGTTCTAAAGTTTGCCTGCTCGGGACTATCGTTCCAATCCATACATTGCTCCTTGGCGAATCAAATCTCTTTATTAGAATCACAAGTGTAACGTAATGGATAAAGCCACGCTACGTATTATTCACTCATTTGAATTCCCGAACCGTCTTTAGCGCGTGCGCCCATCTCTCCCGGGAAATTCGACGGCTCTCAGGATCGATCTCATTTGTAAAAACCGTTCCTCCCGGTCGATTAGACATCGCATCTGAATCAATAATGCCTGCCTCGACCCCGGCTATCCCTGCGACACCTCTCGCTGTATTTTCCAAAAACTCTGCACGGAGAATCGGGATATCCAGAATATTCGCCTGAAACTGCATCAACCAATCGTTTGCTGCTGCACCTCCGTCGACACGCAGTTCAGATATCTCATAGCCGGCTC
>PBOW01000012.1 GCA_002725365.1 Chloroflexota bacterium
GATACCTGATAGCATCTATATTGACATTTCTTATAAATAAGACCACCCGCTTCAAGCGGGGCAACACTATTCAGAAACTATGCCTTGCATACGCAGCCTTCGTGCTGGTTGGAATTGTAGGTACTGACCTAGCACTTACAAGTAATTTAAAAGTAGCAATCATAGACATCCTGTCGCCAGCTATTGCGGCNCTTNTACTTTGGAANCGTTTCGAATNATNTTGTGCTTTTNTCGANCGCTACNTGCCNAGGAAATAGAGGGNAAACAACATCCCGAAAGTGANAATGCTTACACCCAATACTCGAAATAACTCTACTCGAAGAAAATTGGCCTTTTTCGAACCATCATTACTGGAATCAGTCGACCTACTCGCATTGTCACTCACCAAGAAACCTACCTAACTACTATCTAATATTGTAAGGGCATCTGAATCAGTGCTTGCGGGACTAGCGCACGCCCGTCGCATAAACTAGTCTANTAGTTCAGGCTTAATGGCCCCGTAGTGTAGCGGTTAACACGTCGCCCTGTCACGGCGAAGATCGGCAGTTCGAATCTGCTCGGGGTCGCCATAGCACTTTAGTCAATCAAGACCCCGGGATTCATAATCCCATTCGGGTCCACTGCATTTTTAGCCGCACGAATCATCTCCGCAAACAAATCCGGGCGTTGCTGGTCATACCACGGGCGATGCATTCTCCCTACAGCATGATGGTGCGTGATAGTCCCTCCTGCTTTCATAATGGCATCTGATGCAGCTTCCTTGAATTCCATCCATTGAACCGCCGGATTATCACCGGGGCGAGCACCAGCAAAGGTATAGTAGGGAGCGGGTCCGTCNACATATACATGGGTGAATCTGCAATTCAGTGTACCGCCGCCGCAAATTTCNTTTAAAGCTGAATGCATTTCTTCNCGAACATACTTATCAAATTCTGGCCATCTATCCCAGGTTATCGCGGTCTCCACAGTTCCTCCGATCATCCCTAGACCAGCCTCAAGTCCACCCCCTTTTGGTATGAAGGCATCTCGCCAGGCCCCCACTGCCCCACCACGTCCGGTAGGAGCGCCTGCACCATCATCAACCAATATATCTTCGTCATCGATAACACCGCCGAATGAGCGGGCAATTTCAACGGCAAGCTCCACCGGTTCTCGCTGAGAAATCGTCGAATGCTCGAACCCGATAATAAGGAGTGACTGTACACCATCCAGTCCAGCTGAATCTGCTCCTAAAACAGGGTCTAGTAACCGTAAATTGGCTGGCCATAGCTTCGCCTGCACTATTGTTCTAGTAGCCTCATACCCTGATTCCCAAGTTGGGAAAAGTACACCAGCGGTGGCTCGAAATTTCGGTCGATCTTGAATCCGCATCCAGGCCTCAGAAACAATCCCGAGTGTACCTTCGCTACCAATGACCAAACGCTCGGGCTGTGGCCCAGCTCCGTCACCTGGAAGCCTTCGTGTTTCCATCCACCCTTTAGGAGTAAGCATCTTTACATTCTCAACAAAATCATCAATATGAGTGTGATTTGTTGCATAGTGACCGCCGGCCCGGGTGACAATCCATCCACCGAGGGTTGATCCAGCGAAGGACTGGGGAAAATGCCTTAATGTGTAGCCATGTGGGCGAAGTTGATCCTCAAGATGTGGCCCATAAACTCCAGCCTGAATCAAAGCAGATCTAGACTTTTCATCTATTTCAAGCACCTGATCAAATTGATCCATGTCGATAGTAACAACCGGTTTATCGCTATTCTTAGGNGGAGTTATTCCATCCACTACTGACGAGCCTCCACCATATGGAATGGCAATAAATCCGCCGTCGTCGCACCATTCAAGAATAGCCTCCAACTCCGAGTCATTGCGGGGATGAGCCACGACATCAGGTGGATTAGGAGCCCCCAAGTACACGTAATTGCCCCTATTGCCGCTAGCCGAATGTAATGCTCTTTCGTAATTATCCTGAAAGCAGAATGATGCCAATGACTCAGGCGGACTAATTCTGGGANTCGGCAAATCAAGCTCTTCAGCAGTCGGGATATACGGAGCCGTGATCTCAGTACCGAGTTCCACTGACAGTTCAGCAGCTCTCTCTTGTCTCTGTTGGAAAGTAGGTTGCTCAGATTCAAGGCCAAACAGCCACAGACTCCTGCGTGGTTTTTCTTTAAATACGGGTGATTCGTTCATACGAGACTCCAATCGTGGCAACTCATCCCAACTGTACATGCTTCGATGACAAAAAACTACGAGCTGCTAGCAGAAGAGGATGAACTTCAAGTCCTTCTTTACTTGCTTCAGCTACACNAAATTCGGTATATGCCAGAGCAATGTCTGTGACGGGAATATTTCTATCAGCAGCCATCTCTGCGATCGGCTGTAGAGCTCGATTCCGGATGATTTTTTCCGGATCGATTTTGTCTGCTACAAACATCGCCCAAGAAGCCTCATTATAAGTAGGATAGCCAAATGTATGGTAATAAACCCCGTCGAGAACCTGCTTTGATTCAACAGAATATTTCCACTTCAAATGACGNGCACCGACAGGACCATGTAATAACACAGGATGATTCTTCTCCAAAGAATGAATCAATATGCCGTATCGCGTAGCTTCATTGATCCACTCAGAGTTCGTTAAATGCCGTGCTACGTCATGCACTAACCCGATAAGTTCTGCTTCGGCAGGATCCGCANCTCGGTCAGTCATTAACTCACCGGCTAAAATCGATACACGCTCGGAATGTGCAAAAATTGGCTCTGGGAGAATCTCTTTGAGAATGGACCTAAGTCGGACCAACTCACCATGAAACTCTAGTTTAGCCAAAATTCAGTCTGATCCGTGCTCGCGCTCAGATCGTTCTCTCGCCCGCCGTGCAAGAGAACTTTCACCTCGATTCAGTCTTCCTCGGCTACTATTCTTACTAGGTTTNGTATATTTTTTGTTTGAACCAGCACCGGCTCCTTCTCTTGTCTCCGATAATTTCATAAGACGTGCCACNCTNTCNTCNGTTTTTGGATGAGTAGAAAATAAATTGCTGGTCTTAACGCCGAGAAATGGATTCATTATGAATAAATGTGCCGTCGTCTCAGGAACTTTCATTGGTATTTGCTTCGCACCCATCTCGATTTTTTGAAGAGCTGAGGCAAGCGCAAGTGGATCGCTAACGAACTCAGAACCATCAGCATCAGCTTCGTATTCTCGAGATCGCGATATTGCCATCTGAATCATTCCAGCCAGAATTGGTGCGAGAAGGAGAGCAATCAGATTGCCACCCCCTTGCCGGTTGCTACCACCAAACCAAATGCCAACAAAGCCAATCCAACTGATCGCTGAGGCGACGGACGCTGCTATAGTGGAAATCAGGATATCTCTATTGTAAACGTGGGCCATCTCGTGACCCAGCACAGCCCGTAACTCTCGTTCAGAAAGCAGCTGTCTAATTCCATTCGTTACAGCAACTGCAGCATGTTGAGGATTTCGACCGGTCGCGAAAGCATTTGGTTGAGGTGAATCCATAACATAAACNCGTGGTTTCGGAAGGTCAGCAATCGCTGCGATTTCTTCGATCATCTNATGAAGNCGAGGCTCCTCATCAGATGTGACTTCTCGTGCGCGTGACGCTCTAAGTACAAGGTCGGCTGACTTCCAATATGACCCTACATTCAAAGCAAGAGCGAGAACAAGAAATAGTAATGATCCTTCTAAACCACCAACAGCACCGCCAATCAATATCAGAAGTGCCGAAATTGAAGTGAGCAATAGAGCCGTCTTTATATTATTCATTCAGATCTCCATATCCGATATCTATGCGTATCTATCATACTCCTAACTCTGTCCANCTTGTAAATTCGACTTATGCGGTACCAATCACAACGTAAAAAAAACGGGACCCGTGAGGATCCCGTTCAAAAAATCGAAATTATATTACTTTTTTAGTTACAATCCCAGCTGCTGAGCAACTAGCTCGCGATGATAGTCTGCATCACCAAACGCAAGCTCAGCTCTCTTCTGTCTACGGAAATACAGCTGGATCTTGTANTCCTTCGTGAATCCAATACCACCATGAATCTGTTGTCCATGAGCCACAACTCTCCGCGTCGCCTCAGAACACCAAGCTTTCGCCATATTCACAGCCATTGTGGTTTCATCGTCTGACTGATCCGTAGCGATCGACCATGCAGCTTTGTACATGATGAATCTAGAACCATCAACNTCAGTAACCATATCAGCACACTTATGCTGGATTGCCTGGAAGGATCCAATCGGTCTCCCGAACTGAACACGTTCCTTGGCATAGTCCACAGCAATCTCGAAGTCCATCTGTGAGAGTCCGACCAGATATGCGCACTCGGCGACTGTGTATTTCTGAATTATTGGCTTCAAAGCATCCCAACCAGCTCCATCCGCTCCCAAAAGCTGACCGGAAGCGTTATTGAGAACNACTTCACACTGCTTATCACGAGCTATTGTCTGGAGAGGAGTAACATTTACTCCATCCTGATCTGTGGCAACTATGGCCAAGCTAACGCCCGCCGCACTCCTAGCTGCAACAACCAAATAGTCAGCCACATGGGCATCCGACACGAATAATTTAGTACCGTTCAGTGTGACTTCATCACCTGACACCGTTGCTTCACATTCAATTCCTGATTCATCAAATCGAGCAGAAGGCTCTGTTAACGCCAAGCTAAATATTAAGTCACCCGAAGCAATCCCTGGAAGGAATTCAGANTTCTGAGCATCAGACCCGGCCTCCATAAGTGAGACCGCACCACCAAGAACACTAGACATAAATGGCCCAGGAACCAAGGCTCTACCAAACTCTTCCAACAAAACACACAGATCAAGAAAATCGAAACCAGCGCCGCCGTGCTCTTCAGGAATCAATAATCCCTGCCANCCCTGCTCTGCCATTTGTCCCCAGAGTTCTGGCGAGTATCCCCGCTCATCCTCTTCCATTTCACGAACATGCTGCTCAGGACACTCATTCTCGAGAAATTCTCGTGCCGCATTTTTCAGCAACTCCTGTTGCTCACTTAAACCTAAATCCATACAGTCCCCAATCTAAAATGAACGAAGTTATAACCTCATGCTGCTCTACCAATTAAGCATATGGTGAAAGCAACGCACCTAANGGAGCCAGCCGATGGTAACAGGAAACTGCCTGTCATGCACGGGGGGCTACCAATCATCATGANTACAATCTNTCAACCTAACCGCGCGGNAATCCCAGTCCCCNTGTTGCGATGACATTTCTTTGGATTTCGTTGGANCCACTGAAAATCGTATGCGGAACGGACNCTACATAGTCTCTGACGTGACTGGCNTGCATCGGTGCATATCCGCTTTTTTCATCCCATAAATTACCGTATAGTCCCCAAGCCTTTGTACAGGTNCGGGCCAANCGCTGATGCAANTCCGATCCGTACATTTTATTTACAGAAGCCTCATAGTTAGGAACCATGCCGCTATCTTGAATTGAGACAATTCGGAAAGCAAAATTAAAGAGAACTTCGGTCTCGACCGCTCTATCAGCAAGTTCTTTACGAACTACACCAAAATCCTGGCGTGTGAATTTACGTCCGGCATCGGTGCTCACAAATTCACTAAATTCTTTCTGGTCTCGTCGATATGCGATGGCATCTGAAATTCCCGACCGTTCGAAGTCAAGAAGAGTCATACCAACGTACCATCCTCTATCTTCCTCGCCGATGCGGTTCGTGACGGGAACTTTTACATCTTCAAAGAATGTTTCGTTGAACGGATGATTCCAGCCCATATCAATGATTGGACGGACCGTGACTCCAGGGGACTTAATATCCAACATTAAGAAAGATATTCCTCTGTGTTTGGGGGCGTCAGGATTNGTACGCACCAACGTAAACAACCAGTCCGCAAATTGCGCCCCGGAGGTCCAAATTTTCTGGCCATTGATTACATATTCGTCACCATCTCTGAGTGCACGGGTCTGTAACGACGCTAAGTCAGATCCAGCACCGGGCTCAGAATACCCTTGAGCCCAAGCAACGTCACCCGACAGTATTTTAGGAAGATGCTCTGCCTTCTGTTCGTCTGAACCATGAACAATAAGGGTCGGACCAAGCATCGAAACGCCCATTCCGCCAACTCCAGGTGCTCCTTGCTCGGCCATTTCCTGATTGAAGATGAACTGTTCCATCACTGATAGACCGGCACCTCCGTACTCTTTTGGCCAAGCCGGAGCGACCCAGCCTTTCTCGGATAGGGCGGATGCCCAATCTTCAGCTGCTCCTCTGGCCTCTTCGTCATCAGACTTCCTATCTGCTTGCCAAGCTGCGACAATTCCTTCATCGCCTGAATCTGCCTGATATCTTGCAGGAAGACGCTCCACAATAAAATTCCGGACGTCATCCCTAAATGCGGATTGTGTTGTGCTATCACCCCAGTCCATAAATTACCCCTCTCATCTTCGCTAAGCCTAATGCGGACTCACTCTAGCATTTCAATATACGTCAGTTTATCCTATTGCCCATGAATCGCGTAGGCTGCTCCTGCCACATCGGTCATCACTTTCTGAGCATCTGCAAAAGTGCGCCAGTCACTATCGTCACGGCGAGTCAAAATTACAAGTATGAAGGGGCCACGCGGACCGTAGACGAGACCAGCATCGTTCGCATACTCGACGATCAAACCTGTCTTATGCGCCACTTCAAGCCCGTCAGGCAACCCATCCAGCATGTAGTTTTCGACTTTCTGACTCAGGAGCAGAGAAAGCATGCTAGAGCTCGCCTCTTCAGAAATTAGCTCGCCCTCATAGAGAGCCTTGAATATATTTGCCTGGTCAAATGCCGTAGTCTGATANTATCTGGGACCGGCCACCGTTCCCAGCAGTCCCAGGTTCCAAGCTGTTTGATTAACCTGCTGTACCCCTAAATANTCGTGGAGAGCTTCGGCTTCGGGATTAGCCGACCAGACTATCGCATTGTTGACAGCCTGACCTATTGGCATGATGGTGGGTTTACTGTAACGGTGTTCAGGGGGAGTGAACTCACCGTGCCACGGCATAATGACGAGCTCATCAAAATATGAGAGCTCTTTCACTTGAACCAGTCGGTGAGTCTCGATCATTAGCAAAGTTTTATATAAAGAAGCTGAAGCCACTGACTCATGCGCTCGTAGTTCACAAGTCCTGCCAGTTACCATATCGATAAAGACGTACGAAGTTCTGACAGTTGGGTTTTTAATCGCTGCCTTGTAAATACCTAGGCACGGATCGGAGGGCCCTACACCTCCGACGATTCCGGCTTGAGCCGGTTCGTTAGAAAAAAGACTGAACGAAATAATTCCAAAAAGCAGCATCAGGCTTGCGATGGTTGTTTTACGAAAGAATCTATTCCTTCTCTGAATCACCATCGAATACTATCCCTCTTGATAAATCAAGTTCATCACCAGCTTCAAGTGTTAAACCAAGTTCAGACTCAATTTCACGCAGATCGACAACATTACCTCGTTCAACCTCATCGTCAAGTTTTCCCAAGCGTTCCTGTTTTTTTTCGATGGCTTCGCGGCTTAGCNCAAGCTGTTCTTCAAGCATTTCAGACAATGCATCTTCGGGTGCTTCAGAAGGATTTACTATTTGAGGTTCAAACGGCTTCTGAAGTACCGAATATTTCTGTGATCCCAGATAATGCAGTGGACGGAGTGAATAATCCTCGTCATGATCACTGACTAAATTTGGCTTGCACTGAGCACTGAGTATCGACCCCACGAATAGATAGTGATCACCTAATTCTAATCTTTCGACAATCTCACATTCGATCCATGCGCAACATAAAGATATTAGCGGTGAGGAAATGCGTCTCGCAGCAAATGTCTCAAGTTGGGTCGCCTCGAACTTATTCAAATCGGCACCAGAAAGGGAGCCTAAATACTCGACATGACTAGCTAAAGATCTTGTGGGAATGTTCAAAGCGAATTCACTTGCATGCCCAAGCAGGTCGGTAGAGTATCTAGATTGTTCAATTGCTATGCCGACCAGTGCAGGATCCGATGACAATGGCGTGAACCATGAAATTGGAATGACATTCGGCTCTCCGCGCCAAATCGTCGTGACCAAAGCCACTGGTCCGCCCATGAGCAAAGAATTTGCCTCAGACACAGGCAGTTGCCTCAGGTCCTCTTCAGGAGGAGTTGAGAATGGTGACCCGAATAGTGAATTAGTCATAGGGTTATTATTGCACGCCGAACATGCTTAGGTTCCTCTAGATGCCCACCCTTCAGCAATATCCTGNACGGCNAAGACTTCNTTCGGCAAAAGATCTCTGAACTGACCTTCCGGTAAATCAGCAAGATTGATGGGACCAATTCGAATCCTATGTAATCCCAATATGCTCCCCCCAACACTCTCTAGCATCCGTCTCACGATCCTATTTCTTCCCTCGTGGATAATGATCCGAACACGGCAAATACCCTCTGAAGCATCTTGCTCAACTAAGTTCGCTCTGGCGGAACCGTCATCCAGCTGCACGCCAGCAAGTAACTTGGAAATTGATATCCGAGGAAGTTTTTCAGTCAATGTGGCCACATATTCCTTTTCAATTTCAAATCTTGGATGAGTCAAATATTCATTAAAGTTTCCATCTGTCGATAGAATCAGCAGGCCACTTGTATCCTTATCAAGACGACCAGCATATTTCAATTTTTCTGGCACTCCCTTCAACAAATCAAAAACAGTTGGACGACCTAGTTCATCCGAGTGCGTAACAACTAAACCAACGGGTTTATGCAGTGCGATTCGTCTCACTGCATCCTGTAGAGACGTAGGAATCANTGCATCATCTAAATGAATATCATCTTTCTTTGGGTCGGCTCTAGTCCCAAGGATCGCGATTTCCCCGTTTACCTTGACTCNTCCTGCTCGTATTAAGTCTTCGGATTTTCTNCGGGAGCCGTACCCCGCAGATGAAAGTATTTTCTGCAATCTTTGTTCAGTCATTCTCGGCTCAGTGTGCTTCTAAGAGTTCTTCGACATCTCTAGTCAAATTCAAAGGCAGCGAATGATTGGAGGTCAACGNGCCATCGAGGTCGCTGATAAAACCCTGCGCCATTTGTCGTAAAGTTGCTACAAGGAAAATTGGTTCTCTACGCAATCCTTCCTTACGAATTGCATCAAACAATAATTCTTTTTGAGTTGAANCGATTGTTTCCGACTCATGGCTGGCATAATTTTTCCAAAGGTTCGACATAATCTGCTTGGTATCAAGCTGATANGAGCAAAACGTAACCGGTGGCCCACGATCCACTTCGGGGACTGCCAAGTGTGCCATTATCCCNCTCGTTCGGACATTGGAACGCATCAATTCATGAATAACATCTTGCCAAGTGCCGGTNGGTCCCGAAGGCAGAGCAGGATGCAAATTAAGGAGTGATCTTCTTTCAACGAAAGTACCTGTNAAAATCAACATATANCCGGCCATGACGCCAATGTCGGCAGGGTACTGCTCTGTGAGATCTAAGATTTCCCTATCAAACCTATAGCGCCACGGCGGTAGCTGAGCCTTGTTCCCGCTTATCGGTTCGCCAGCGGCTTTTCTAAAGCCGACAGANGATTTAGCCACAAGTGGTATGTTGTTTGCCTTCACTATATTCATGAATTCGTCAGTGGCTGGTGACTCGCCTAACTCTCTGTTAACGAAAACGAAAGATATTTTGGCATCCAGAACACCCGCATTGATCGAATCAATCACTGATTGAAACATCGCCTTGGATCCAGAGCCACGGGCTGTGGTATACCAGCCTACATTTAAAGTCATTGCATGTTCTTCTTTACTCCATCGAACATTCTTACTCCTGCGAGATCATCTCCAGTCGGGCCGATGCTGCATCTAAGAGTGATTTACATGCAGAGTTGAGTCTCGCTCCTTCCTCATAAAGTCCGATCGATTCCTCAAGCGATAGACCNCCTACCTCCAGTCTTTCAACAACCACCATCAATTTTTCATATAGTGATTCGAAAGACTCTATTCCTTGTTCATCGAAGACACTCTCTTCTTCTGACAATTCTTACCTCAATCCTTTTGGATAATTCCATCTGCAGTTCCATCTGCCCAATGTATAGAGACCCTATCCTCGTCAGCTAGCTCTGAAAGCCTTTTGATAGGTTNGCCCTCACGTGAAGTCAACGAATAGCCTCGCTCAAGAGTGGCTTGCGGCGATAAGTTAGCTAGCTGCAATTTAGCAGATCGATTCAACGTCCGTAAATCAGAAATTCTCTGACTGCTCGCGACAGTAATCNGNTTATGTATTTGCTCTAGGTTTGCTGCAAACAGGTCTATCTGAGGCATATTT
This sequence comes from Chloroflexota bacterium, assembly GCA_002725365.1. GTDB lineage: Bacteria > Chloroflexota > Dehalococcoidia > UBA2979 > UBA2979 > UBA2979. The sequence continues at coordinate 10,325 of PBOW01000012.1, forward strand.
TTATGCATCGAGCTCTGCGCGTGTATGGTCCATTTCAGGCGTTCCTCTATTTCAGCTTTCATTGCCGATGCAGCCCTGCCCAACTTGCTATCAATAATTGTTCTTATTTCNTGCTGGTCCGGTACACAGAGTTCGGCTGCCACAGAGGGGGTAGGTGCNCTCAAGTCAGCCGCCATATCAGTGAGCGTTGTGTCTGTNTCGTGCCCTATCGCGGAAACGATAGGTATTGCCGACCCATGAACTGCACGGACGACTTCTTCTTCGTTGAATACCCACAGATCTTCGACAGACCCTCCGCCCCTCGCGAGTATGGCAACGTCTGCGANTGAAGATATTTCACTATTCGCTTTTTGGAGCCCCGACACTATGCTCTCGATCGCATTCTGTCCTTGCACCAAAACTGGTTCTATTTCCAGTGNCGCCAGAGGCCAGCGNCGTCTTAGTACCGNCTTGATATCCTCAATCACTGCACCAGTGGGACTTGTTATCGCAACAATTTTTTTAGGGAACTTCGGTACCGGTCGTTTTCTCGCTGGGTCGAATAGCCCCTCCAGTTTCAGTTTTTCTTTTCGCCTCTCGTATTCAGCCCAGAGAGGGCCTATCTCACCACTCTCCAAATGCTCCACTATAAATTGCAACTCACCACGTGGACTGTAGAAATTAAAGCTTCCGAATATTAAGACAGAACTATTGTCTTGAACTTTATCGCGGAAAGGGCCATTAGCATTACGGAAAAATGCGCACCTNACAGACGCATCAGCATCCTTAATAGTGAAATAAATATGTCCTGATTTATGCTTAGTTACGCGGCTGAGTTCACCCTGAAGCCATATTTCTGTAAATGCTGCATTCGACTCTATTGCATGTTTTAGAGAAGCCGTCGCGTCGGATACGGAAAGGATCTGGACAGTTGTCATATTGATACTACATACAATATCGCAACACGATCTAAATTTTCGCCCTTTCGAGGTATCTACCATCGTCAGTTGATATCTTTAAAGAGTCACCCGTGTTTACGAAAAGTGGGACCTGCACGGTCAATCCAGTTTCCATGGTNGCTGGCTTGGTGGCACCTTGTGCCGTGTCACCNTTGACCCCTGGATCGGATTGAACAACCTCCAGTATTACTGCCGCAGGAAGTTCGACCCCTAGGGCCTCTTCACCGTATAGGACTACTTGTATCTCATCCCCTTCCTTAAGGAACTTACTATCTTCACCAACAATCTGAGCTGGAACATCAACCTGATCATATGTCTCTGAGTTCATGAAGGTAAAACTATTTGTATCGCCATATAGATACTGCATCTTACGAGTCTCAACTCGTGCTGTAGCCAGTCGATCCCCAGCGTTGAATGTCCGCTCGATAATGTGTCCTCCNCGNAAATCGCGCATTTTCACTCGATAGACGGCAGATTTCTTAGTTTTAACGTGGTTAACTTCCTCCATTTTATATAGAGTCCCATCCAGTTCTACAGTGGATCCCCGCTTAAATTGAGAGGTAGAAATCATTTTACTCTTCTCCTTATTTTCCTGAATACAAATCTTACATCAAGAGACTCGTAGTAGTTCACCGATTCAAGGTTTTTGATGCNCTCGTTAGCGACCACAGCCTGCCATCCCTCAAAACGCACTGATCTTCGATTCTCACTCCACCCCAACCCGGTATATAAATACCTGGTTCTATCGTCATTACCTGCCCTTCTTCGAGCCGGGTACTATGCCCAGGACCTAGTCGAGGCGCTTCATGCACCTCTAAACCAACCCCATGACCTAAACCGTGATTAAAGTATTCCCCATAACCTGCTTCACGAATCACTTCGACCGCAATCGAATGAGCCTCAGAGGCCAACATCCCTACTTCGATCCGCTCTATAGCCATCTCCTGCGCCATTAAAACAATGTCATAGATTCTCAAAAATTTATCACTAACATGTCTCTCTTCGTTTCCTGAAAACCATATCGTCCTTGTCAAATCTGAGGCATAGCTGTCAAGAATTACCCCCATATCAATGACAAGACCGCTGTTAGAGATCAATTGCGAATCACTCGCTCGCCAATGTGGCAGAGCTCCGTTCGAGCCAGAGGCAACGATTGTCGGGAAAGACATGTCTGAAGCACCATTATTCAGCGCATACTGCTGGATAGTCCAAGCGACGTCCTTTTCAGTCCAACCAGTCCGTATCTCTTTTAGTGCGTATTCAAGCGCTGAATCACCTAGTTTCACAGCTCGAGACAACGCATCTATCTCGAAGTCGTCCTTTACGAGACGTAAGTCTTCCAAAATACCTGAGGCTGCAATTAATCGAGGAGCAGATGGACTGTCCATNGCTTCGATCTGCTCCCTCCATTCGGATATCTGATCGACCGTCACATGGTTCGACTCATAACCTGCTTTACCTATTAACAAATCTCGAAGTCGGGTCATATGGAATACCGTATCGGCTCCATTGACTTGGACTAGTTCGAAGTCCGGACACTCGAGTCGTACCTGTTCCCAGTATCGTGAGTCAGCGAAAATATACTGGCTACTTTCTGTGATAACGATCGTCCCTGATGTTCCAGAGAATCCAGAAATCCAATACCGATTGTTTGGTGATGAAACAATCAAACAGTCGAGCTCTTGATCACAAATTTCGGCCCGGACTTTATCCAGTCGTTCTCTAACGGGCTGCTTACTCGGCACTTCTCGACGCCACGAAGTAGTTCAAAGCCGCCTGATANCCGTATATACCCAAACCAGATATCTGTGCCTCACATACAGCAGAGGAATACGTATGATGCCGGAAGTCTTCTCGGGCATGAATATTTGTAACATGCACCTCGACTGTAGGTACGCCGACCCCACTGATTGCGTCGGCTAACGCGATCGAAGTGTGACCATATCCACCGGGATTCAAAATAATCGCATCACAATCAGCTCGCCTCTGGATTTCGTCGACTAGTTCGCCTTCAACGTTACTCTGAAAAAAAGTGAGAGCAACATTAAGATCAGAGGCAAGGCGTGACAATAATTCCTCAACATCCTGAAGTGTTGCCGAACCGTATAATTCCGGTTCACGAGTACCCAGTAGGTTTAGATTAGGACCATTGATCACTGCGACCTTCATGATTGAGCCTCACATCAATTGCATAATGCCTCGGTATCGTAAGTCTATTGTACTGAACCCATCAAATTAGTGCGGGTTAGCCAGTATCTCTCGCTCTGCTCAATGCCGAAGATATTTCATCACCACTAGATCGCTTAGACAGGGTTGTGTAAATCTGAGTGGTATCCGGAGAAGAGTGGCCCAACAAATGCTGGACAAGTCTTATATCAGCTCCACTTTCAACAAGGTGGGTCGCAAATGAATGCCTCAGAAGATGGGGATGGATAGATGAAGAAAGCCCGACTTTGATCCCGGCACTTTTGACGAGTCGCTGCACGGATCTCTGAGACAATCTTTTCCCAAACNTATTTAGGAAAAAAGCCGTCTCAGCTCCAGATACCAGAGTCGTCCGTCCGTTCTCTAAATAATTCTGCAGAGCTTCCTTTGCTGGAATACCAAACAGACATATTCGCTCCTTACTTCCCTTGCCTATTACTCTAATCTGCATCTGATTGAAATCAATATCTCGCGTATCAAGACCGACTAACTCGGAAACTCTGACCCCAGTCGCATAGAGAAGTTCAATAATTGCACGGTCACGAATATTGGTTGGTTCGTTTCCNGGTAGTCTAGTCATCAAGACGTCGATATCTGGCTGNTCCAATAGATGGGGAAGTCTTTTAGGATTTTTTGGAGTACGCAAGCTTAATATTGACTGNCCTTTAGAGGGNGTCAATGTTCTACCACTGCTGTCGAGCCAGGTATAGAAACCTCTGATCGTCACAGCTATACGTCGAATCGACGCCGGTGACACCCCTGATTCTTTCATTGCTCTTAGATACGCNCGTACAGTCGGACGCCCTGCATCCTTACATAGAATGGAACGCCTATCCAGATACCTCAGAAACTTCGAGATATCGTTCCTGTAATTACGAATCGTATGACGTGATCTCANCAAAAGCAGTTCAATATGGACCAGATAGTCNTCCAGATAATCTTTCCCAGTAAACGTTTCTTGACTCACGTCCCTCTCCGAACAATTTGGGCTAATAATCAATTCCTGGCTGTGCCTTGATGCCAGACTGATAAGGGTGTTTAACCTCATTCATTTCAGTTACTGTGTCTGCAAATTCGATGAGTTCCTCACTTGCGTCACGACCGGTCAGGATCACATCAACATCTTTGGGTCGATTAGACAACACGTCAATCACAGCTTGGATTGATAGCCACTGATAATTTATCGGATAGGTAATTTCATCGAGAACAACAAGATCATATTCTTCAGATTCAATGACTGCACGAGCTTGTTCCCATGCTGATTCAGCGAGGGAACGATCGTGTTCGATATCTTCAGACAACCACGTAAAACCNTCCCCCAAGGCCTCCATGTCTATCCCCATCCTCTGGGCCGCAAGCGTTTCACCGTACTTCGAGTCTTTTTTCTTTATGAACTGTAACCAGGCAACTTTCCAGCCCCGGCCCCAGGCACGCATGCTAACGCCAAGTGCTGCCGTGGTTTTACCTTTTCCGTCTCCAGTCATAAGCAATACCAACGGATGATTTTTCGGGAACAGACCTTCCCATTGTGCGGTCGGCTGGTCAATCGGGCCCGACTTGATGATTTCTCGATCGTGAAGAGCCGATCTTCTAGAACCATCAATTTTTTCTTTCATTAGTTCATCATACCGTGGTTATCACTTTGNAAGCCAAACTATTTTATTCGGTTCAAGTTCAATAGCGACCCTCTGTCCAATTGCCCANTGCCCTATACCCACAGAATCAGGGCTAGTAACGACTGATAATTCGATTCCTGAAAATGCAAGCACAACGTTCATCCCCGCTGTGGTTGCCTCATATCTCACAATCGTGGCTCGGCCATTCGCATCTCGCGTTGCATGAATCGCATGAGATGGTAGGGACACCGCCTGATATTCCTCAATACCTGAAGGAGGGAAAAATCGAAATGCCTTAACGAAGTCCTCTATCGGAAACACGTTATGCCCAACTAGTGTGGCAACTGTAGAAGAATTAGGCTTGAGCAAAACTTCTCCGATGGTGCCAAATTGAGTGATTACGCCGTCCACCAATATTGCCAATTTAGAGGCAAGTACTGCAGCTTCACCAACATCATGAGTAACTATTATCGAAGCGGCTTTCGTCTCGTTTAGCGACTCACGAAGAGCCCTCGAGATACTAACCTTGTCCACCGGGTCAATGGCTCCGAAAGGTTCATCAAGAAACAAAAGTTTAGGGGCAAGTGAGAAAGATCTTGCTAGGCTAGCCCGTTGCATTTCACCACCGGATAACTGATGAGGNTTTTTTTTGCTTATTTGGTCAGCACCTAGCCGCTCCAGCCACAGATTGGACTCTCTAGCTGCAGCTTCTTTATCAAATCCTCTTAACCTCATTGCCAGCTTCANATTGTCTCCTATTGGTCTGTCAAGCAAGGTAGGATTTTGAAAAGAAATAGAAGCCATCCGCCTAAATTTCCGTCTATTTGTTCTGCTTACTCTCTGCCCGAAATACTCGATCAGTCCTTCTCTAGAGGGAATAAGAAGGGCTGCCGCTAACAAGAGGCTGGATTTGCCTGAGCCATTGGGNCCTATAACAGCAATGTTTTCATTCTCCAGCACTTCTAGTTTAGGGAACGACAACACCTTGCTGCCCGCTCTTTCGACGCAAATATCTGACATCCGTAGAGCGTATCTTTCTTCCATTACACCCTCTTATTTGCCATACTCTGCACTAAAGTAAGAACGCTAGCTACGACAAACACCATTGAGAGCAGAACCACACCATAGGCTATTGCTTCCTCAAATTGCCCTTTCCCAACCAAAAGGACTGTGGCCGTAGTCAATACGCGGGTTTCACCTGAAAGATTTCCCCCTACCATCATTGCTGCACCGACCTCTGAGATAACCGCTCCAAATCCAGCCATCAGAGCCACAACTAGGCTGAGACGAGCTTCATAGCCGAGGATCAAGACGGCCCTATAGGGACTGGCCCCGAGTGAGCGAATTTGCAGAAGCAGTGACTCTGGAAGGGCCATAAGTGATCCTGCAGTGATAGCACTTACCAAAGGGACGGCAATTATACATTGGCTGATGATCATTGCCACGGGGGTGTATATCAAGCCTAGCCCACCCAACGGACCTGAACGCCACAAAAGTACCGCTACGATCAATCCTGCGACTACTGGTGGCATCCCCATACCAGTATTCGCAAAGGCAACCACTGCTGATCTACCTCTAAAAGGAATCAGTGCCATGGCGAAACCAATCGACGCTCCAAGCAAAAAAGAAATGGCCGTAGAAATTGAGCATATGATTGCTGTTCGACCTGCAATTATCCAAACTTCGTCACTACCNCCAAAAAGTATGCTGAAGAATTTCGAAAAGACATCGTATATAAGATCCATCATTCACTCTGCCCGTCAGGGTTAGTCGTCAAAAATATAAAATAGCGGCTCACCATATTTACTCACACCGAACCGAGAAATCTCTAACTGAATATCTTCACGAACCAAGAAATCTCTAAATTTCTTTGCACCTATCTCATTAATCTTATGCAGACCTGGGTTCACTATAATGAGACTATAAACATTTACCAGGTCTTCGTTCTGGTCCACATGTACTACCTGATCAGTCCCTCGATTAGTTGCCAGCCATGTACCTTTATCAGAAATTGAATAAGCACCCGTTTGCTGGGCGACCGTAAGAGTTGCACTCATACCTTGACCGGTTGAATAGTACCAATCACGATCGATCGGTGCTTCATTTCTGCCACTACCTCGCCAGAGTGCCTGCTCCTTCTTATGGGTCCCGGAATCATCTCCACGGCTCACGAATCGAGCTCCTTGCCTTGCAATCTTCTCCAAAGCTTCATGTATCCCCAAACCGTTGATATCAGCAGGATCGTCTTTGGGTCCTACTAGCACAAACCAATTCTGCATTATTTTAGTTCTATCTAATCCATAACCCGATTCCATAAAATGCTTTTCAGCCTCCGGTGCGTGGACCAGGAGCAAATCGAGATCCCCTCGCTCAGCCATCTTAAGTGCAGCTCCAGTGCCAGCCGTGACTAACTTAACTTCGTAGNCAGTCTCTNCTTCAAANCGATCAATAAGCATATCCATGAGGCCAGTATTTTCCGTAGAGGTCGTAGTGCCAATCAACAAGGTACTTGATTCAGAAGAACAACTCACCAAAACCGTCAGTAGTGAACAAAAAAATAGGTTAGTAATCAACTTCATATCATATCCAGATGGTAGTAATTGCTGTGGATTGATTCTAAGTATTACAGTGTTTAAATACAGGAATTTTAAAGAATGAAACACAACACAAAAAACACGGGNAGCAAATCANGAGTCCGGGTGAAAATCTGGGTCGAACATGATGGAAATATGATCATGAGTGACTATCTTGCTGATCTCTTGGTCAAAATTGATGAGACAAATTCCATCAAGAAAGCCGCTGAACTGCTCGACCTCCCCTACAGAACGGCACTAAAAAAAATACAAGAAATTGAAAATTCTGCGAATACTGAAATCGTCTCCACTCGGTCTGGTGGTGCAACNGGTGGAAAATCAAAACTGACGGAATCCGGAAGAGAATTAATAAATAAATTCAACCAAATAAGTAACAAAGTTATGGAATCAGACGGGGANATATTCGAGCCTAAGTCTGAGTGAGTGGCATATCTATCTTACACTTTGGACAGTCACGANCCTCCCAGGAAGGAATGTCTATGGAAAGAGCCGAAAAAAACGGCACCGGTAGTTCAACAGCTCCATCGGTACGATCTGCAAGAGCCGCAATTGCGACTGTCGTTCCTCCGGCCCTCTCCACAGCCTCAACTGTTTCAACAAGCGAGCCGCCAGTCGTGACAATATCATCCACCACCAGAACTTTTTCACCAGGCTCCAACTTGAAACCTCTCTGAAAAGACCTACCACCCGACTCATCAGGTTCACAAAAAATCCCGCGCAAGCCCAGCTGTCGAGCAACTTCATACGCAAGTAACACCCCCCCAGTAGTAGGNCCGGCGACTGTTTNAGGTGAAAANTTTCTGCCGAAATCAGCCATTAATTTACATACCTGTTCCGTATACGTCGGCCATTGCAGAAGATTAAACTTTTCCAGATATCTATCGCTGTGTCTACCAGAAGTTAACGCAAAATGTCCATCAAGAATCGCGTCGGATTCCTCAAAAATATCAATTACATTCATCACTAGTCCTCTCGCAGTGAGTTAATCCGACGGCTGACCAATCCTAGCTGGAGGCCAATAACGAAAAACGACCTTGCCAAGTATATTTTCTTCGGCCACCGGTCCAAATGTTCTGGAGTCATACGACGCTCCTCTATTGTCACCCAAAACATATACAAAACCATGAGGGATCTGAATCGGGCCCCAAGAATCATAGTTCTTTGCGAACGTATATGGCTCTGGCAAAGGATAGCCATCGACTAATATTTCACCATCACGACTTTCCACAGATTGCCCCCCCACAGCGACCACTCTTTTTATCAGATCATAGTCATTTCCGGACAGACTAGGGAACACCACCACATCTCCCGTACGAACTTCATTGGATAACAAATCAATCTCCAAGAATGCGAGAATATTCGATTTGCTGGATGTCTCATATGCGAGTTTATTGACTACTAGGAATTCNTTAGGGGAAAATGTTTGAAGCATTGAATCGCCAGATACTACATAGTTTTGGACCACTAGACGAATGCCAACAAAAATCACTAAAGCCAAGACCAATAATTCACAGGTTTCAATGAGGATTCGAAGTATAGGTTTGAAGTGAACTCTGAATTCGCTGCTTGTCGACTCATTACTAGCCAAAAGATCTGAATCGCCTAAATACTCAGGTAACGGACATTCGTCGATATAACTTTCCGAATCCGTATCGTTTGGAGGCATGAATGTGAGGCCCTTATCGGTTAAAACGTAGTCTAGCAAAGGCAAATAGCCCACGTATCAGTCTAACGAGATTAAACCCTCGCCGAGGTAACGCTGCAAGTTCAGTCACCCTAGCTCGGAAGTCTCTGTTCACCACATACCCGTGCCCTGGCGCACCAATATCTGAAGTCAGGTTGGAAAGCAGTCGAAGCGAAGCAAGATAAAGTGCATCGTCTTCGTTAGCCCTTCTCAAAGGTCTCGCGAGATATTCCTTATGCCCTATAACCAAATCACCCACGAAAGTCACATCATTTTTCTCTGAAATATAGATCACACTTCCTCGAGTGTGACCGGGCAAAGCAACAGCACGAATTCCGCTCACGGGTCGAGACACACTCCCAGAAGTTGAGGAAANTGGGATATCTATCAGAATTTCATTTATCACTAATTGACCGCCATCGCCAGTCTTACAATCAGCCTCGCCAGCTACGACCGACGCATCAGGATATATTTGTTTCATCCGNTTCAAACCACCGCAATGGTCTCGATGGCGGTGAGTTAGCAATATATAACTAATCGGACCGAGTCGGTTGAGCCTGAGGACTTGGTCTATTTCGGCAGTCAACTCACTGCTNACTCTAACGCCGGTGTCGACAATCGCTGTCCCCTCANTCCCGAGGTCACAGAGATACACATTGCAGCCTCGGACCGAGTCAAGTCGCCATGTNCCCGGCAAAATAGAGTTAGGCATCTGCAACACTTTGAGACAGAATATCCTTGATCGCGGGCACCAAATTTGCCTGAGACACTTTTAAATTTCTATCTGAATCTATCGAGTCTCGTAGGATTCTTATCGTAGCAGATTGCTCGGTCACTTCTTCATCACCTATAACGACAGCGACAAATGCCCCACTGTTATTGGCTGCTCGCATCAATGATTTCATTGATCTACCCCCAACACCGGCTTTGACAGATATTCCATGATCTCTAAGCTCCATTGCAAGCTTTACTGCACTATTATGCCCTTCGCTGCCGAGGGCTATAAAGAAAACGTCGGGTGGTATTACTTCCTGGTCAATTAGACCCTTATCAAGCAGATTAATTAGTATTCGTTCGATACCAGTAGCAAAGCCAACTCCAGGAGTACTCGGGCCTCCTAGTTCCTCTATCAATCCGTCATACCTGCCACCGCCACCAAGTGTCGACTGTCCTGACGCACCAATTGGCTCGAATTCCCAAACTGTGTGCGTATAGTAGTCCAGACCTCGTACTATGGAGTGGTCTATGTCNTACGAAATTCCTAGAGAATCCAGATCACTAGTAACNCGATGGAAATGAGCCTCGTCCCCTTCCGATAAGAAATCAAGTATTTTTGGAGCGCCCTTAATGATCTCCTGATCGGTCATGTCCTTGCTATCGATGATGCGCATTGGATTAGTCTTCAGTCTCCTTTGCGAATCCTGAGACAATTCGGCTTCGAATTCCCTCAGGTACTCTTCCAAAGCCCGCAAGAAATTGCTACGAGACGACTGAGTGCCTATGGAGTTAATACCCAGCCTGATGTCATCAAGACCGAGTGATTTGTAGAGCTTTGATTGCAAGCTGATAACTTCCGCGTCGAGTGATGGATCTTCGGACCCTATCGCCTCTATTCCAAATTGAGTCAGTTGCCTGTATCGTCCAGCTTGCGGGCGATCGTATCGAAAAAATGATCCGAAGTACCACAACCTGACTGGCTGAGGAAGAGATTTCATTCCGTGCTCGATATAAGCCCTACACACACCTGCGGTATTCTCAGGACGGAGCGCGAGTTGTTCGCCACCCCTGTCATCGAACGTATACATCTCCTTTTGTACGAGATCTGAATCATCTCCTACTGTACGGGCAAATACTCCGATATCTTCAACGATTGGCGTGACTATTTCNCTATAGTCAAAGATGCGTGCTACTTCCCGGCAAGCATCGCGCACTGTATTCAAAGCTACTGATTCAGATGGGAGAACATCTCGCATTCCACGTGGCGCCTGCAATATATTTTTNTCTCTAGTATCTTTCTCAAATTTCGTGTCATCATCCATGATCAAATGCTAATNCCTCACAAGCCAACACTCATCCTGATACAAAAGGTTATAGGGTGTATTGTAAACCGACAGGCTCCGGTCACGGGAAAGTAAAAAAAGCTGATGAAGACCAAACGAATATGGGCCAAGCAGGTGGTCGACGACGACTTGGCGGTGTTCAAAGGGGAAAAAGAACCAAGTCCTATCGAAGGGACAGCTCTGCTATCTGAAGAAGTGGCCGCCTATCTACCATCGGGAAAAATCAAGCTCCTACTAGACACTCTGGAATTTGCGAAAGATGCACATTCCGGACAGAAGAGACTAACTGGCGACGATTACATCACACACCCGATTGCCGTCACACGTATATTGGCTAACTTGAAAATGGACCTTGCCACCCTGCAAGCCGCACTGTTACATGATGTCGTCGAAGACTGCGACGTAACCTTGTCCACTATCGAAAAACATTTCGGGACTGAGGTGGCCCAGCTGGTAGATAGTGCCACAAAGGTCTCTGAAATACAAAGTCGTATCTCTATCCCTAAATCTGAGCCTATCAACGCCGAATGGGAAACTGTGCGAAAGCTATTAACCGCCACCGCCGAAGATATTCGAGTCATAATTATGAAACTTGCAGATCGACTGCACAACATGGAAACCCTAGCTGTACTACCTGAGGATCGCAGAATAGCTATGGCGCGTGAAACCCGAGATATTTATGCTCCACTGGCAGAGAGGCTCGGGACTTGGCGTCTACGGTGGAGACTCGAGGATTTGTCATTTCGTTGGCTAGAACCGACGCTTTACGATGACATTGCAAAGATTGTAGCTGCGCGTCGAGAGGAAAGAGAAATTTCTCTGGTCGAGCTTACCAATGCCGTAGCTGATGCCCTAGAGCTGGCTGAAATCAACTCAAAAGTATCCGGCCGTGTGAAAAATCTCTTTTCGATATATGAAAAACGAGTTCGATACGAATCTGACGGAAGGAAATTTGACGAAATAAATGATCTCCTCGCGGTCCGTGTGGTCGTGGAGAATATATCTGATTGCTACGCGGTCTTGGGAGTAATTCACAGCAATTGGCAACCCGTTCCGGGAACGTTTGATGATTACATTGCCACTCCAAGAAGATCAGGTTACCGAAGTCTGCATACGTCAGTGGCCGAAGCTGAAACAGGCCCTTTCGAGGTCCAAATACGTACTAAAGAGATGGATGAATCAGCTGAGTTTGGCGTTGCAGCACATGCGGGTTACAAGGGGCTTCAGGATCCAAAACACGATGCCGACTGGTCATGGATCAGAAAGCTACTTAGTTTTCAGCCGGACGATATTGATGATGATTATGTGGAAGCTCTTAAAACTGACTTCCTGTCGGATCAAGTCTATGTTTCCACCCCAAAAGGCGAAGTTTTGGAATTACCGGCTGGAGCTACTCCTCTCGATTTTGCTTATCGGATACACACTGATTTAGGACATACATGCTCAGGAGCTAGAGTAAACGGTCACATCGTGACGCTTAGTACTCAACTACAAAATGGAGACACTGTAGAAATCATTAGAAATCGACAAAGAAATGGCCCGTCCAGAGATTGGATCGATTCAACCAAGGGATTTTTAAGTACCTCCCACGCAAAGCAGAAAGTTAGGCAGTGGTTCAGACAGCAAAGTAGGGCCGAAAATAAGAATTATGGAGAGGATCTCTACGCAAGAGCAATGCGTAGGCTTGGATTAGAAGAAGGGGATATCTCAGATGGGTTTCACCAAAACTTAGGTTATGTGTCGTTAGAAGATATGTTTGCTGCCTTAGGTGCCGGTACTCTATCCCAAGACCGACTGAATAATCGCCTGGCAAATTTAATTGACGCAAAGCTTGGGACAGTCCGATCCAGTGCTGTACCCATCCAGGACAATCGAGACAGGGTTAGTGACGCAGGTATTCGTGTACTAGGAGCAACGGGCATCGCAGTAAATATAGCAAAATGTTGTGCGCCTATTCCTGGAGATGTGATAGTGGGATATATAACCCATTCGAGAGGAGTGACTGTGCATCGGACCGGTTGCAGTAATCTCGCAAAAAGAGCAGATTCTACCAGACTGGTGGAGTGTGATTGGGTCATTTCTGATGAGGTATATGCAGCACAGGCGACTATCGAAGCTTGGGATAGAACGGCACTGATCAATGATTTAACGACAGTCCTTGCGGTCGCTGACCTGAATCTGATAGAGATAAACAGCGGTGTCCATCAAGATCGTAAAGTTTTGATATCACTGACGATCGAGACCAAGGGTGGTGAAGAATTCAGTAACGTGCTATCAAAGCTAGAGCAGGTACGCGGGGTAATCGGAGTAAGACGGAAGAACTAGGTTAATCGTTGACGTTCGAGCTGCCCTCGTTGGTCTGACGCTTTTGACGCGGAACGCAGATACCACTGCGCTATTCCAGAAAGAATTAAGAGAAGAAAAATTACAAAACCCGCAGTCACAAACAACGCACCAAACCAAAAGTCTCTGGGGTAGATTTGGATCAGCCGATCTGTTTTGGGATCCAGCTGCCACAAGTCATTCGAAAAAAACATTTCGTGGAACTGCAAAAAAAATTGATCAAATAGCAATAGGCCAGAAATGCCTGCAAAGGCAAGAATGATTAGACTTAACATCCCTGACATTCTTGTTTCTTGCGATATATTCGTTAAAGACTCTTTTTTTTCGAACAGAAAAGAAATGACCAGTCTGACAATGATTAAAAGCAACATAAACTCGTGTAATCTCCAAAGCTTATTCATCAATTCTCGGACATCCACCATATGGTCAATCTCTCTCTGATTGAAAATTTTTATCACTGACCCATCAGAAAGAGTTACTGACGGATCGAGCACCGGCCCAGACCGTCCAAGCAGGTAATTACTAGTCTCTTCGCCAATTACTATCAATTCTGTCGAATCTATTCCAGTCACTATTTCCGCATTGCTGATCGACAAGGCCATTTCGTAGGTGAATGGAGCGGCAACGACTCCTCGTACTACCGAGAGGACGAGAAAAACGGGCAAGCAAAACATAAAGACCAACGATACTAATCTCAGTACTATGTTCATACGCACAGTTTAATTCGGGGAAGAGACAACGATCGACATGACTACTAATCCAATCTCAATTGATAGACTTGTCCAAGTTCTGGAAATCAGACTCACAGATCTGGCTATTTTCAATCCCACAGTGGGGAATATCGATCATAGTAGAGATATTACTGTCCTGAATTCGGAATTCAAGATTGCATCCGAACTAATCAATCTTAATTATGACCCTGCAAAGACTGTAAAAGCCGTAGATTCAGCTTGGTGCAGCAGAAACTGCAAGATCAGTGAGTTGAGTTTTGATGACATCGCATGGTTCCTTCCATACCTCGAGGCAACAGAAAATACACGGTCCCTGGAGGCATTTCAGAAGGTAATACAGTATCTCTTTTCTCCGGAGGGTTGCCCTTGGGACAATGCGCAAACCGCTCAAAGTCTCAGGCACTACCTGATTGAAGAAACATACGAACTAGTGGATGCTATTGATCATGAAAACGAAGCTGAAATCATGGAAGAGATCGGAGATCTGCTAGCTCATATGTTTATGCAAACGGCCATCGCCGAAAAAAATGGATATTTTACGATTCATGATGTCGTACAGTCGGCAAACCAGAAATATGTCCGCAGGCATCCTCATGTCTTCACGGATGAGCAGCAAGCAACAGGTGAGCCTTCGCTCGAGGGCACCTGGGAGGCGATCAAGAAAAAGGAACGTGAACAACGAGATACATCCAGGCAAAGCCAAGAGAGTGCTTTGGAATCGGTTCCTTTTTCCACCCCATCACTTAGCCGATCTCAACAAGTTCTAAGAAGAGCAGACAAAGAAGGTATACACGTTGAATTAGATCCTAACTCCGAATTGCTAACTGACGAAAAACTGTTGTTTTCTAAACTTCTAGAATGCATCGTTGCCGCCAATAGTTTAGACATCGACCTCGAGGAAATTCTGCGCGATTCGGTGACTCGATTTATCTCAGAATTCAAGATGATTGAGACACTCAGCGCCGGTGATATGAGTAGCCTCGGGAAAGACGAAAAAAAGCAGCCTTGGGAGGCAATGATCGATTACAACATGAATATAAGTTGAAAAATGTATTAAGATGTCGATGCACAGTACTAAAAGGGGGCCAGGCCAATGACTGCCAGTTCAACCATTACAGTAAAAACACATAATCCGCAAGATTCAGTCGTTACGTCCGATCGATTTGGAGAAGGATTTGCTTCGTTCTCGGAATGGATGGATTCGATAGAGTTAAATAAAGAGAAGTTCCAGATGCACTATGACGAGTGGGAACATGACCAGGCCGATATCGATAAAGTCCGTCAATATGTGGAATCAAAAGGTATCAAGGCCCTATGCATTGGTGAAGACTGGTGTCCAGATGTGTGGAGGGGCTTGCCGGTTATTTCGCGTATCGGGGAACTGACAGGGATGGAAGTGAGACTGTTCCAACGAGACGAGAATCCCGATATCATGGACGAGTTTTTGAAGGACGGAGAGTTTGAATCTATTCCAGTTGTAGTCTTGTATGACGCCGATCATAACTATCTCGGACATTGGATAGAACGAGCAGACCAAGCCAATGCTGAAATGCAACCCTTGCTGTCAATGCTTCACGGGCACGAACGAGGAAGCGATGAATGGCAGGAAGCCCGCAACAACTATCTAACGAAAACTGTTGAGTTAGCTCAAGGATGGCGGAACGCTCAAGTGAAAGAAATGCTGGCGTTGCTCGACGAAGTTTACGCCTAGGAAATAATTTCTGCCGAGACACCGCAAGTAGGACAGACTGACCAAGAAAAGTGGAGAAGTTCCTTGCAATCCGACGAGGTACAAAGTTTCTTTAGCTCTTTGGCGCAATGTGGGCAGTAGAGCCAATTTTCTTGGATCGGTCTCAAGCAGTCTACGCAAGATATATCCGTCTTCATTTCGGCCAGAATTGCCTCCCGCCCGAGTTCCCGCTCGTATCTGTCCTGGATGGTGTCGTTTGGTCTCAATACGAGGTACACAGGAAGACTAAAAAATGGGAAGAATATTGTTAATCCTAGTGAAAACAGTCTTCCAAAAATGCTTGATGTTCTGCTGAATATGTCTCGTGTCACCCAGATAATCAATACTGCCCACATGATTAGACCATATAACCCAATAACATAACCAATTGTGATCAGGAGATCCGGCAGGTTAGCTTGGGAATCACTTAGTGCTGCTGTTTGCAAAAAAAACATTGTTTGCTCCGCCCCAGACAAATGCAAGCTTTACATAAAACGAGCGTAGCGCCTGATGAACAAATTTGGGGAAATCACTTCATCTCTCAGACTAATCTAACGGATAGAATCGTCAAGATCAGTAGGACGAGGTATCGTAATCGATGACGATAAAAGTCTGCGATATGATGCAGTGCTCTAGACCAACGGGAACTATTGAAAGGGTGACCTGAATGCTTAACTCTGAACAGACTCAAGCTGTTGAGCACTCACGAGGCCCTGTCCTGGTAGTGTCGGGTCCTGGAAGCGGAAAAACTCGTGTCATCACTGAAAGAATTGCGAACTTGATCAACAGCCGGAATGTTCCGCCCTGGAAGATATTAGCGATCACATTCACTAACAAGGCTGCAAAAGAAATGAAAGAGCGTGTTGATATTCTCCTCGGGTCCCCAGGTCAGGCCGTAATGGGTGGGACTTTCCACGCAACATGTGCCCGTATCCTTAGACAGGCTGGCTCTGCAGTAGGAGTCCCCAATGATTTTGTTATTTACGACACGGACGACTCTGAGTCCGTGGTCAAATCAGTGATGAAGGAGTTGAGTACGCCTGAGCAATTCACACCTAGACAAATCCGTAACAGAATTTCTTCGTTCAAGACATCGGGGCACCTGACAGAATCTGTATCCTCGATTTCTGGTAATAGTTTCCTTGATGAGATCTCAAGCAAAGTACTAAGAGAATATGACCGTCGATTGCGACAATCTGGTGCCGTAGATTTCGATGACTTGCTGAACAAAACCCATTTACTTCTCACTGAATACCGGTCTGATGCAGCTACATTCCTGAACCGATTCGAACACGTGCTCGTCGACGAGTTCCAAGACACAAATAGGGTCCAATATGAGATTGCAAAAAGCCTAGCTGGGAAATCTAGAAACTTCTTTATCGTTGGTGACGAAGATCAGTCCATATATTCCTGGCGGGCGGCTGATGTGCAGAATTTCCAGCGTTTCAAGGATGATTTTCCTGAGGCCGATGTCATTTATCTGGGCCAAAATTACCGATCGACGGGTAATATCATTCGCGCCGCAGAGACCATCATAAATAAGAGTAGCGGACGAAGTGAAAAAGCACTCTGGACCGAGAATACTGATGGTGATGCTGTTCGGATCATGGTCACTGGCAACAGTGAAGAAGAGGCTTGGTTCGTGGCGAATCAGATCGAAGACAAGCTATCGGAAGCTCTTTCCGAGAGTAACACCTATGGAATTCTCTACAGGACGAATGCCCAAAGTAGAGCTTTTGAGGAGGCACTTATAGGCCTCGGTATCCCTTATCGACTCGTCGGAGGCACTAGATTCTACGAGAGAAAAGAAATTAAAGATCTCATAGCGTATTTGAGATTAGTCCATAACGAACATGACAGTGTGGCGTTCCAGCGAGTCGTCAATATCCCTCCACGTGGTATCGGAGCACGGACTTTGGCAACAGTGCTCGGATATGCCCACGAACATGCGATATCAGCCGTCGCCGCTCTTGCTAAACTCGCCATAACCGACGGAACAGAGATAATCGGTTCCAGAGCGAAAAAGGCCGCTGCGCAGTTTACTAGTGACTATGACGACATCACCCAAGCTTCAGAAAATCGATCTGTGGCAGACACACTAGATCAGATCATCCATAGAACCGGGTTTAAAGACTACATCTTCAAACTCGACAAAGAACAACCAGCTCGAGCCGATAGTCGGTGGGAAAATGTCGAAGAACTTCTCAACGTAGCTGCCCAATATCAAGAATCTGATGACGAAGCTTCACTTGCCACTTTCCTCGAACAAGTGGCACTTGTATCTGACGTGGATCAACCGGACGGCACGTCTGCCCAGGTGCAGGTGACATTGACAACATTGCACTCAGCTAAAGGACTCGAATTTTCTACCGTTTTCTTAGTCGGCATGGAGGAAGGATTGCTGCCTCACCAACGCTCTTTCGATACGCAAGAAATGCTAGAGGAGGAAAGACGGCTGTGTTATGTAGGTATGACTCGGGCAAAAAATCAACTATTTATGACCAGATCAATCAACAGATACCTCTATGGGCGCAGTACAAGCACAATTTCATCAAGATATCTTGATGAACTTACGCAACCTGAGATAGAACGCGCACACTATGGCGATATCGATCCGGATGCACAGAGAAACAGAACAAATAGCTACTCCTATCGACGAAATTCCTTCGGGCTAAAAGATGCGCGGATAGAGACTGACGAAACTAATACTCAGCCTCCTTTCTCTCCCGGCGATAAAGTTCGGCACGGAAGATTCGGGCTTGGCACGGTAATTAGTATCAAACAAGATGGGAAAGACTGGGAAATACAAGTTGCTTTTGAATCACAAGGAGTGAGGAGGCTTTACCAGTCATTTGCGCAGTTGGTCGCTGCGTGACCCTATATTTAGTCATTAGCTGAACAGTTCGTCCCAATCCGAATCCGGAATGTTCCCTAATAGTAGCTCAAGGATGCGATCGGCTTTTTCTAGATGATTAAAGCTTGAAATCCCATAGATCCCCTCTATATCCTTGGCCGTCACAGTGGTTGAATTGGGTGAAAGTGCAACTGTCGTGGTACTCGCTGAAGCTCGATCCAGTAGATAAGGACTCGGCTCATGGCCGCCAGTAAGCAGGAGACACTCAGCGTTCGAAAGAAGAGCCGCCAACCCTAAATCAACTTTTTCAGCTCGGGATATGACCGCTTTACTATTGTACCTAGCAAAATAATCATCGGCGGAATCATGGGATATTGCACCAATCAACACATGTTCACAAAGAGCTGAGTTGCCCCTTTTTGGGCTACTCAATAGCGAGGCGTTAGTTGCTTCAATCAGTTCAGCAACCGTTGGAGCTGCTAAAACTCTATCCTCAATAATCGAACGGTTCCCTGAAGACTTGCTTCTATTCGCAAGGTTCCAGAATGCTGCATCGTTAGTCACTCCCTCAGTAACCCAGATAATTTTGGAGTTTGGAACAGATTCGGCCGCATCTGACATCTGGCTCGCATCTACTTCAACAACATTTACTTGATTACCAAGTGCGGGTAATGCCGACATTTCAACAGGAAGGCCATCACCAGAGTTGATCTGAGATGATAATACCTGTGCAAATCCAAGTGCGTCTTGCTTGGCGGAATCATCATTACCAAGACGCCTTACAGAAACATCTAATCCTCTCTGGGCAGCAACCAAAGAAATACCAACGGACACTGTACTAGCTCCACTACCAGCTTTTTCTCCAGATACTACAATGACAGTCATCTATTCTCCTTTACAGATGGCCANGAACTATGGCGCACTGTGCTCCTTNGCACAGCNACGGGCCCGGNCTTAACCTCAAACAGGTTGCACCAACAAGCACACCNTAAATCCAAAGCGGATACCTATAGAATGATAGCAAAANAGCATGTTGATGACTGCNATAGGAGTGGAGGCAAAGTGCAAATCACAAATGTCAAGGTAGATCTTGTGGAATGGAAATCAGACCCCTGGAAAACTGGAGTAGGACAAACCTTTGGTGACACACAAACTCTCGGTGTCGTAACTGTCGAGACGGACGAGGCGATATCAGGACATGCATTCCTAGGTTCATCAAGGATGGGTGCTCAACATTTCGTACCTGGCCTTATCGAATTTATAAAGCCACGACTCCTCGGTAAGAATCCTCAAAACATTGGACAAATTTGGTGGGATCTTTGGAAACAGAATCGTTCCGTATCTACCTATGTAATCGGTGCCATTGATATTTGCCTATGGGACATCAACGGCAAAATTGCCGGGCAACCGATACACCGACTATTAGGCACCTCTAAAGAGTCAGTACCTGCCTACTCCAGCACGGCCTATCACGAAACCAAGGAAGAATATGCTGAAGAGGCTATTCATTTCAAGGAGCTGGGATGGCGTGCACATAAAATCCATCCGCATGGAGATCCAGCATACGATATAGAAATTTCTCAAGCAGTGCGCAGCGCAGTTGGCGATGACACTAANTTAATGCTCGATTCGATGTGGGCATACCGTTATGAAGACTCATTAAGAGTAGGACGTGCCATCGAAGAGCTGAATTATTACTGGTACGAGGATCCACTGGTAGAAGAAGATATCTACAACTATGTGAAATTGCATTCGAAACTTGATATNCCGATCATGTCCACCGAATATGCACCAGGNAGATATTACGGAATGACGCAGTGGATAACACAGTATGCAACAGATATTCTNCGGGGNGATGTGGCTGTCACAGGGGGAATCACGCCACTGGTCCGACTGGGGCATCTTGCTGAAGGATTTAATATGCAATGTGAAATCCACCATGGTGGTAATTCACTGAACAATGTCGCGAATCTGCACGTAACGATGGCAATACCAAATTGCGAGTTTTATGAGGTATTCCCTTGTACGGGGGCCAATCAATTTGGTCTAGTCGAGGATATTACGGTAGATTCGGAGGGATTAGTCTACGCACCGACCGGGCCAGGACTCGGATATGAAATTGATTGGGAGCTAATTCATCGGGAACGGATCGGTGTCGCTGAATAGTCTTCAGTCCGAACATAGCTTGAACAAGGGAAGCGTGACTTCACCAGATAACTCGACTAAGTGTAATTCGACTCTCGACCCTATCTCTATATTATCTGGATCACCATCAACCAGATTGGACGTAATCCTCGGNCCCTCGTCCAATTGCACTACGACTGTCNCGAACGGAGTGTGCCCTTTGAGGGCCGGATGGATCGGTTGGTGGGTGACAACATACGAGTAAATAGAGCCGGTACCCTGAGCCTCCTCCCACTCAAAATTAAATTGCTGGCAACACATTGACACGGGAGGATAACTTTTTGTTCCACAATCAATACAGGTCTGCAGCAACAATTTGCCATCTGACAAACCCTGCCAAAACATGAGACTNTCCTCATCCGGTACTGGAAGAGGAAGGTTTTCAGGCCGATCCCANTCTTNTTTNTCAGGCATTATTCCCCTCTTTCAAAAATTACGGCGCCAGTTCCAATCCCAGTGTCAACGAATGAAAATTGTGCGTCGCTCACTTGTGCAGTCGACTCACCTCTAGCCTGCCGTACACTCTCTATTAGTTGATTCATACCTTGCATATATGCCTCGGANAAGTGCCCNCCTGAGGTATTCACGGGAAGNCTNCCGCCATCCCATGAAATTTCTTTGGCTGAAACAAAGTCACCGCCTTCACCTCGGCGGACGAACCCATAATCCTCCAATGCAAACAAAACAAACGGAGCAAAATGATCGTANATCTGTGCCACTGAAATATCACTTGGAGTAATCTTTGCTCGNTCCCAGAGGTTAGGAGCAAGGCCGACGGCAGCNGTNTCTATGAAATTTCTCACGCTATAACCCGACTGNGCTGCAGCTCGGATCATTGCCACGTGACCGTCTCTNTCTCGAGCCCTCTCGACNGAAGTCANCACNAAAGCTCCNCCGCCGTCTGTTTCAAGGCAACAATCGAAAAGATGAAATGGATCCACAATTACTCTTGATTCTTGGTGCTGCTCGATTGACANGGTTTTCTCAAAGAAGGTCGCTCGTGGATTTCTATTGGCNTGTTCTCGTTCACATACNGCAACCATCCCAAAATCACGAGATGATACACCGGTTTCATGCATTCGCCGCCNGGTAGTCATAGCTANTCCGTGTTGAGGAGTGAGCATCCCNAAAGGTTCNGTGAAAGCGGCAGANCCNCGCCCCGNCCGGCCAGTCACGTCTCCTCTACCATAGCGCCTACCTGAGCGNCCATTTACTCCTCTATATANCACAACCACATTCGCTAGACCGGCATGTATAGCCGCGGCAGCATTAGCCACTAGCGCTGCCCCNACGTTCCCAGCCTGATTAATCTCTCCAAACCAGGCGAGATTAGATAGTCCGAGGTTAGCAGCCACGGTCGCCTCACTAGAAGTATCAACAGACCAACGAAGTAACCCGTCTACTTCGTCGTGGCCAATTCCAGCATCTTTGAGAGCGGCGTTAATGGCCTGTAGTGACAAAACTAATTCAGATCGGCCGGATTCAGTGGAATAGTCTGTTTCACCAACACCTACCACTGCAACACTATTCATAAATGACATTCAGCACCACCCATGTATTCAGAACGCATATCAACGTAAGGCGACTGTGTAGCCGACGAATTACAGAATTTGTATACCACTAAATAACCTCGCGATCTCTCAGACTAGTGATCTGGTCCCAGTCATACCCTAACTGCAACAGTATTGTCTCGGTATCGAAACCTAGTCGCGGACCTCCGCCTTGGATCTTCGGTGGAGTCTCACTCATTCGCACAGGTGGTCCTGGGACTCTCATCGCACCGAGAGTATCAGATATGATCTCCTGCAAGTAACCGTTATCCCACATCTGCGCCTGTAATTCCAGATCTTCATAACTCATTACCAGTGAATTCGGCACATCAGCATTGGTCAGTTGTTCGATCCAATATTCAGATGTCTCGGTCAAAAATTGTTGTTCCAGTACCTCAACTAACTCATCTTTATTTTCTGCTCTGGCAAATGGATCGGAGAATCGATTATCGTCGATTAGATCCTGCCGCTTCAGAGCGCCACATAAATTGACCCAGAATCTCTGAGTATTGGCGGCGATTGCAACATATTTCCCATCGCGAGAAAGATAATGCGTGTAAGTGGCAGCACGACGCGCCTCGAAGCCAATCTGTTTGCCGGTCCGTAGAAAGCGAGTGATCGGCATTGCCTGGACTGCCGTCATGGCACCTATCAGTGAAACATCGAGATGCTGGCCAATTCCAAAACTGTTTCGAGCCACCAACGCTGAACTTATTCCAAACGCAAGTAGCATGGCACCTATCTGATCGGCAAATCCACCGATTAAAGCCTGAGGAATCTGGGTCGGACCTCCACCCTGTTCCACCATGACACCACTAAATGCTTGACCCACATGGTCGTATCCGGGTTGATTTCCTCGCGGACCTTCCCGGCCCCAAGATGATCCCGAGGCTAAGATAATATCTTCACGTATTTCCTTGAGGTCCGAATAACCGAGCCCCCATCTCTCCATAGTGCC
>PBOW01000013.1 GCA_002725365.1 Chloroflexota bacterium
AATTTTATCTGATAAGAATAAATCAAGAAGATCAGTTGCGCTAAGTATTTGGTAATCCTCCAATTCAGGTCGATGATTGAGGTCTCCAATAAGCAGAAGATTGTCGTAATGCCCTACATCCTTAGTTACTGATTCCGCCAGTCGATGTAGCTCTTCTTTCCGCAGTCCGCTATTTTCATCATGGAGATGAGCAGCATGAATTACTAAGTCTTCACCCTTGTTAGTCAAAAGAACTGTCCGGCTCCAGAATCGACTGAAGAGTCCTTGATGCTTGTTAAATCGGTACGTTTCCGAACTGCGGATTTGAAATTTGGTGAGTAGGCTTCCTGACCAGCCTGTTTGTGATATGAAATACCGATAATTCCAGTCAAGAGCACTTGCTAAGTGTTGTATCACTTGTTGATGAGGTGCTTCTTGAAATATGGCCACGTCCGGTTGTAATAGATCTAATTGTTCAAGATGAGTGTCAAAAATTTGTTTTTCGGTCATTGACTGGTCACTCGCCTGTGCGCTGAACCCCTTGAAACCAAGTACGTTATAGCTCATGACCTTCAGCATCACAGCTCACTTTCTTGTCAGAGGTAGAATATAGCTCGTACGAGAAATAGAGAATTTAGAGGAGCTGTGTCTTGCAGAAAACGTATCTCAGTAATTTGAATGATGTGTCGAGAATGGCCCTTGGAGGAGGAGGGATCGGTCAGGTTTGGGGAAAGACCGATCGCAAAGAGTCGGTGCTGACCATTCAGGAAGCGATTGAAAGCGGGATCACTCTCATTGACCTCGCTCCTTCGTACGGAAACGGTGAAGCTGAACGAGTATTTGGTGAAGCCTTCGATGGTTCTGTTCCAGACGGTGTTTACGTCACAACTAAATATCGATTAGGGTCTCCGAAGCCAGAGGAGGTATTGCCGCTACTCCTCCAGAGTCTGGAAGAATCTCTCGAGAGGATGAAGGTGTCTAAAGTTGACTTGATGATTCTGCATGGAATGGTCGTGCCTGATGGTTTCGATGACCCAACTAGAGGAACGGAACTCTCTCTGTTCAGAAATTCCGTTGGAGACGCATTCGAAAATCTGATTGATCAAGGACTAATTGGTGGCTGGGGGATCACAGGGATTGGAGTCCCAAGTGTTCTTGCTGAAGTGCTTGATGATGCCGCTCAAAATCAGGGACCGAAACCGTCTGTAATTCAGATTGTGACCAATCTCTTAGATTCTCCTGGGAGTATGAAGATGTATGACGAGCCGGCAAACCCAAGAAGGTTAATAGCTGGTGCCAAGATCGCAGGTATGGGTGTGATGGGGATCCGAGCCGTTCAGGCTGGAGCTCTCACCTCCCAGCTAGACAGACCATTGGCTGATGATCACCCAGAGATAATTGATTTCAAGCGGGCTGCACCGTTTCGTGAGATCGCTGCTCGTCTTGGCGAATCACCAGCCAGCCTTGCGCACCGATACGCACTTGCAGCTCCAGGGGTAGATACTGTGGTACTTGGAGTAAAAAATAGAGAAGAGCTTAGAGAGTGTATTGCGGCTGAGACTGCGGGTCCTTTGGACTTGCAGACTTGTACAGAAATCGACCTTGCGGTTGGACGTATCTCGTAGTGAATATCGAATCATAACCGCCTGAAATTTACTTGCGTTATGCTGCGATGCATGAATGATTAATAAAATTAAGGAGACCAAAATGCCACCGATTCCAAAGGGGAGTACCGTTGCTGTCACAGGAAGTGCAGGCTTTATAGGCGGTTGGGTAGTGAAATTGTTGTTGGACAAAGGCTACCGAGTTCGGGCGTGTGTTCGTGACGCAGATGACGAGTCTCGGGTTGGATTTCTTCGAGAAATGCCTGCCTTCTCCACGGGAAGACTGACTATACATTCAGCTAATTTGGACGATGACGGATGTTTCGACGATATTTTTAAAGGATGTCAGGGGGTGTGTCATGTGTCCCATGTCAGCACCTATGAGGATCTGGATTACGTACAAAACGTGTGCTCGCACATCATCAACAGTGTTAATAAGTCCGAATCCGTGAATCGGGTAATCGTCACCTCCAGCATTGCGGCTGTCCTTTCTGAGGCAGATATCTATGAACTTGAGAGAAGACCTGTCTGTTATGAGGACAGATATCCTGACGAATTGAATCCGAAGCGAACTCCTGAGCGACAAGGCTACTCTATGGGGAAAGTCCTTGCACAGCGAATATTTTCTGACGCGGCTGAGGAGAATGGGACGTGGGATGCTATCACCTGCTGTCCAGCAGATAATGTCGGCCCAATACTTTCGGCACACCAGAAAGATATGGGACCGTGGCAACACAATATNGAGACAATGTTNTTGGGTGAATATGANCAAAANGGAGCNTANAGACCTTGGATGACTGTGGACGTNAGAGACGACGCAGCATGCCATATAGGGCTTCTGGAGAGTGTGACTGTGCAAAATGGCGAACGTTATATCGCCTGGTCGACCGATGCTCGCAATGTCGAAGATATCTGCGCAGATATCGACCGTTTGCTCCCCGAATTAGGACACGATACGCCNGAGGTTACTGATCCNTTNCCTGAACGAATTCAAGCCCGAGAGCAGGAATTGCGAGCTGTATGGGCGGGTGTTGAGCTTCGTAACGACAGGATACGCTCCGTGGTTGATATAGACTTCCGTCCACTAGATGAATCGATTCGTGACTGTGTGGAGTCACTCATCAGTGTTGCGAGAGTCAAACCTCAACTGAGGGAAGGNTTCACGCTGAAGCAATAGCTATTNACCGAGGATGATGTTGTCCACAGGGAGGATGATNGGTTCTCCAGCGTCGGCTCCGACTGCNTCTAACACAGGGATCAATGTTTCGCCGAATGTTTCAAAATTTTCTATTGAATCCCAGATGTCGACCACACTGAGCCTGCCATCATCCTCAATATAGCCAACGTGATACTCACGACCGACTGGATTCCCTTGCCCTGCGTCTGCTAGGCCCTGATTAATTGCATGGTACTGCTCGACGGTCACAGTTCCTTGATCAAATCGAATCATGAATGGCATAAATCCCCCTATTTTTGATGTATATACGTGCTTTGGCTGGCAGCATATCACTATTGTGTACCGATATAGTCAACAACTTATCGAATTGTGGATGATGAGGTCGTACTTGACTATGAAATCGCCGGTTCTGCTACTAAATTAGATTCTTTGGATCGAATTCTCATATAAAACAGTATAAGTATTGCGAGATTCACAAATCCCATTGCGGACGCAAAATTNAATGACCACTCGTAGTCGCCGATATAGTCAAAAAGAAAACCACCGAGGAACCCACCCATTCCCATACCTCCCCAGCCGAAGAAACTGGTTAGACTCATTGATCGGGCGGCAAGCCGGGCACCGACCATTGTTCTGGTGCAGGTGATAATACTGACCATCACTCCTGAGTACGTGAATCCAAACAGAATTGCGCAAATATAGAGAAGAAAAAGATTATTTATCCACGGGAACCATAGGACAAAGAATGCCTGTCCAAAAGACATAATCATGTATGTGGGTAGGGCACCGATTATATCAGCCAACTTGCCGGCCATAATACGTCCAACTGCACCAGATAACATGAGGATGAGAAGTACTCCGGATGCGGTTTCAACGCTCCAACCCGTGTCAGTTAAGAGTGGTACGAGATGGACGATAGGAACCGCCATACAATTGCAGCAAAAAATTATTGCAATCCCAAGCCATACCACTACCTCCACCTCTGACAGTGGAGAGTCACGCTGCGTATCAATGCCGGTTATTCTTACCTGCTCTCTATGTGGAGATTCCTTCACTAGGAAAGCGATTGGTAACGCTATACAGAGGACTACTAAGGCCATAATTACATATGTCTGTTCCCAGCCGTTAGCGACGATACTTCTGGCGACGAAAAAGGGGCCTATTCCTTGTCCGATAGCCCNACCTGCAGCGGTTACACCAAGAGCCAGTCCTGGGTTTTTACGAAACCAGAACCCTACGTTGGCGGTTAGAGGCGCCGTCACGACGGCGACGCCGAAGGCACCAAACAGAAAGTAAAATAAGTAGAACTGAAAGAGACCTGATTGCGTACTGAGAAGGAAGAGACTACCTGCCATCACAGCCGCACCAATGATTCCGAAGTGCTTGGTGCCNTATCGGTCAGCGATGTATCCCCATAGAACCCCGAATACTGCCGCTGACAGTGCGATTACGGTGTATCCGAAAGAAGTGTCAGCTCGGCTCCATCCTAAATCAGCAGATAATGGTTTCAAGAACACTGATATCGAACCAAGAGTACCGAATGCCAATGAACTTAGCGCGAAAGCGGCGAATACCATGACCCATCCGTAACGCGGATCCCGATCGGTATTTGTAATGGATACTGCCAAGGACCGACCCCGTAATCTACGATTCAAACCATAAGGGTATGGACCGGTATAGACTGCAAATTAATATTGAGATGGGAGTATTCGAAATGAAGTTTAGTATCTGGCCTCATTTGAGTGGAACGTTCGAGGACCTGACGAAGGTTTGTACAAGCGCAGAGAAACTAGGCTGGGATGGCCTCTGGATTGCTGACCACTTCATGCCNAATACTGGCGATGACACCACGATTTCGGGAGCAACTGCAGAAGCATGGACCACGTTAGCCGCAATTGCGTCGGTAGTACCGCGTATGCGTGTCGGTACACTCGTAACCGGCAATACCTACAGAAATCCAGCGGTGCTGGCCAAGATGGCTGCGCAGGTAGACATCATTAGTAAGGGAAGACTTGTACTTGGACTAGGCGCCGGCTGGCAGATTAATGAGCATGGTGCATACGGCATAGATTTTCACACGGTAGGTGGCCGACTTCGTCGACTCGAAGAATCGGTGCAGATCATCCGTTCATTATTGGATAACGACAGGACTGATTTTTCTGGGAGATATTACGAGATCAAAGATGCTCCGCTAGAGCCCAAGCCTATTCAAGAACATCTTCCCATACTGATTGGCGGAGGGGGTGAGAAAGTCACTCTCCGTATCACGGCGGAGCATGCTGACGAGTGGAACGTTTGGGGTAGTCCGTCCGTACTAGAGGCAAAGGGAAAAATTCTTGAGACTCATTGCGAGAGTGTTGGCNGGGACCCACATGAAATTATGCGATCCGCACAAGCACTCTTCGTGGTATCGAAAGATAAGGCGACCATTACTGCAGCACGTGAGTCGGGTGGCGGTCGTGTGTTGGCAGGAACACCTGATGAAATAGTTGAAATCATTGGTCAATATGAAGCTGCGGGAGTAGATGAACTCATTATTCCCAATTTCAATATGGGCAGCACAGACCAGGTGCTGGAGACATACAACTTATGGATGGATGACATCATCAGTCAGGTCAAGTGATAGCTATTAACTAATCTCCAGGAACTGTCGGGTCTTTTGAGCTAAGAATATTTCCGGCTCCATTTTCGATCATTTTCTGCTTCCACTCAGCAACCGGTGTTTGAGTATTGCTTTTTGGCACGAAGACTGACCTTTCCACCAGCTCGAGGCGGTGGATGTATCTCGGGCAATTCACGAATACTTCGCGTGCTTTCACTCTGACAACATATTGAGCCTCTGGATATTCAGAAATCAGTTCATCTTCGGCATGTAACGTGGCAGCACCGTTCAANCTCATCCTACTTTGGCCGTCAAAATCGACAAATAACAGGCCCACTTCGCCATTATCGACTATGCTTCCTGCTGTCATGAACATCCCGTTTCCGTCATATATAGGGAAAGCGATTGTTGATTCATCTAAAACACGGACGAAGCCGGGCTCTCCCCCCTTATATGAGCAGTTGGCATGCCCATCGGCGTCAATTGTTGCTAGAAAAAACATATCTCTGGCTTCGATAAATAACTTATCATCACTACTAATTTCGGCGCGGACAACCTTTTCAGCCATCTGATCTGCCAGCCGTGTAGAATCGGCGTGTGTTTGAACTTGTCGTTGGCCTGCAGTGTATTCTTTCGGCATGTGTGTCCTCCCAGTTACTTAACTAACATAATACTGATTCGTGGGAAGCTCAGTTACCATGTAGAGCGAAGGGGCTATATTACCTAGCGTGTAGGTCCTATAGGAGGTGTCAATGACTGATTCATACCAATGCATAAAGTGTCCAAGTACAGAGGCGACCACCGGTGAGATTAGGACTACCGGTTCTGGGTTTTCTCGATTTCTTAATCTTCAGAATCAGAAATACGCAGCTCTCTCTTGTGCGGACTGTGGCTACACAGAATTTTACAAGCAGTCTGGCGGTGGACTAGCTGGGAATATTTTCGACGTGCTCACCAACTAATATCTAATGCAGGGTGTAGGCGCCTTTTCGATGTTCTTACCAGCCAAGATCGATAACCAGGTTAGATATCCTCGGTTAGTAGTATTGGTGTTCGCGCTTGTTACAGCAGTGAGTTTGTGGCGGAGCCAGCACCACATCTTCGCCCCCGATGGNGGGGCGCAAACCATTGCGGGTATTCCTCTTGACGCTTATTCAGATGCAGCGGCCGCAAATATAATCACTCTTTTTGCTTTATGGGGCACTTCTCAATTACTGANTGCACTTCTGTTTCTTGCGGTGTTGATTCGATATCGATCACTGATACCAGTGATGTTTGTCGTGACTGCGTTCGAGTATGCGGGGCGCCTTTTGATCGGGATCTATAAGCCGTTGCAAGGTCTTGTAGACCCCCCTCCTGGTGCCCTGATCAATTTGCCTGTTGTGATTTTGTCACTCGCGATGATTACCCTGTGTGTTCTTGCTAAATCGCGACAGACTAAATAATCAATAACCATTTTNCCGTTGTTCTAAATTCGGTAATACTCCTGGAGTGTTAGGTGTTGCACACCTCTTAATATCAGGCACCCTTAANCTGAGCAGCATGGATTATTTTGTTCGAAGACTCGTCACTCAAATGCTCCCTGTTATGTTTTTGGCATCTTTTCTCGTCTTCATGGTAGTTCGCTTCATTCCTGGAGATCCGGCATTAATTGCTGCTGGCGGCGAAAATCGAATGAGCCCAGAGGCCTANGAAATTGCTCGCGAGCGACTTGGCTTAACTGAACCTTTTCATACACAGTATTTCAAGTGGCTGGGAGGCATTTTTCGCGGTGATTTTGGAACTTCCATGATCAAGGGTGTCCCTGCAGCGGACATAATTTTTGGTGCTTTCCCTGCAAGTATTGAACTTACGGTGTTTGCCCTCGCCTATGGCTGGACTTGGGGTCTGGCACTAGGTATTCTGGCAGCTGTCTATAGGGGAAGATTCTGGGACTATTTCGCTGCGTTGTGGACTGGATTTAACATCGGAGTGCCCTCATTTATTGCAGGACTGTTATTTCTACTTATTTTCGCCGTGACCTTGAACTGGTTCCCTGCCTCAGGGCGAGTTCCTTTCTTGTCTGATCCNCTGGATTCTTTGAGACATGTAGCACTCCCTGCAATTGCGCTCGGGAGCATTGTGTCCGCTAATCTTTCTCGTTATACAAGACAGTCAATACTAGACACACTAACTGAGGATTACATACGTACGGCACGATCTAAGGGATTGAGAGAGCGTACCGTGCTGCTTCGCCATGCGCTGAAACCGAGTCTTATACCAGCCGTAACAGTGATGGGACTGGAACTTGGCGGTGTCCTCTCAGGGACACTCGTTATTGAGCAGGTATTCACTTGGCCTGGTCTGGGCCGCGCTCTTGTCTCATCAGTTCGAGAACGCGATTACGTGGTTATGCAGTCAATCACTCTTTTGCTCGTCGCGATTTTTCTCACCGCTAACTTGATTACAGATTTGGTGTATGTTGCGCTCGACCCGAGAATTCGCCTGGGAACGAAAGCAGACGCTTAACCTCTACACTGAGGCTATGATTAAGCAAAATCCTACCGCATATTTATTGCTAAGGGGGGGGCTCTGATGGATAAAACTGCCGTCAATAAGCGACCACTTCATGGAGTGAAAATTCTAGAATTTGCCTCGATTCTGGCTATCCCATCCTGCGCAGTACATCTTTCTGACATGGGAGCTGAAGTAATCAAAGTTGAGCCACTGACTGGTGACCCTCACAGGTACGGGATAGGTCCGATACTTCCGGATGAGAGTAAAGGTTTCACTGTGATGAACCGAGGGAAACGCAGTATTTCAGTGGATCTCAGCCGGAACGAGGCCAGGGAGATTATAGGGAAATTGGTTGAGCAATGTGACGTGGTATTGATGTCTCTTAAGCTCTCTGATTTGCAAAAATTCGATCTACGATACGAGGATCTCGCGAGATGGAATAACTCAATTATTTATCTGGAGCATGCTCCTTATGGGCCTGCAGGTCCGTATGGCCAAGATGGTGGATATGATGTGGTCGCTCAGGGTATGTCTGGATTGGCTTCATTGATGGCACGTGACATCGCGGGAGTGCCAGCTTCTTTAACACCAGCAGTTGCAGATATGGCTACTGGTCTAGCATCGGCACTCGCCGTGGTGACAGCTTTGCGCCACCGAGATGCAACCGGTGTGGGACAAAAGGTGAGTACCAGCTTACTCCAGTCATCACTGATTCTTGCAGGAAATAGGATTCACTGGTTTGCAGCCACGGACCCGTCCGCCTGGGACCAAGCTTCTGAAGCTCTGACGAAAGCTCAGATGGAGGGCTCAGGTTTTGATGAGCAGCGGACCATCTTAAATAGCATTACTAATCCGGGGGGCGGCCCAGCAACAAACACATACTTCCGCTATTACCGCGCAAGCGATAATTTTTTTGCAGTCGGTGCTCTGAGTCATGGACTGAGGGCGAAATTCTGTCAGGTGCTTCATGTGGTAGACCCTCGCACAGGTGATTTTGATATGAGCCGGCCTGAGGATTATGACAGGCTCGTACGATTCACCCGCGAATGTGAAGATGTCATTAGAACCCAGTCAGCCGAGTATTGGATTTCAGAGTTACGTGCTGCGGGCGTGCCGTCGGGTCCATTTAATTTTCCTCATGAAATATTTGATGAGGAGCAAATTACGGCAAATAATTTTGTACTGAGCATGGAGCACTCGAAATTAGGTGAGTACAAGACATTCGGTACTGCAATCAAGATGGACAAAACACCGGTTTTTCCGACCGAATCTTCACCTGGATTAGGTGAGCACACAACTGAGATACTCGCGGAACTGGATTACACAGAAGATCATATCGATCGATTAATACAGGATAGTGTAGTGATCCAGTCCGACTAACTTGTTAGTAGGATCAGATTGCCGACTCCTATTCCTCCAGATATACTTCAGTCTTGGCGATCTCCCCAGATCGATTGGGT
>PBOW01000082.1 GCA_002725365.1 Chloroflexota bacterium
ATTCCATCTCTGGCCTGATGAGATGTGGAGGTAATGTTGAATGCTGACATAAAAGACATGGTAACGTGTCGTATACGAACGAGCGTCATGTGAAATCGAGATGAGATACGTTATTTTACGATCATGGCTAGAGTCTCAACATCCACGTACTGCGATTTCCTCAGATTTTTATAAACTCATCCCAAAATGGAGAAGTGGTAATACCCCGTTCATTGATAGCCCCTACGATCCGGGGCGGGAAGAACACTGGATCGAACATAGTCGAGTTGAAACATTTGCCAAAGCGATTAGTTCTGAACGATCTGAATTAGTTGTCGATTTAGGATCGGGTGATGGATGGCCAAGCCTGGTTCTTGCATCACTTAAAAGCAATATACGTGTGCTTGGAATTGAGTCCTCGGCCCAGCGGGTCCAACGCTGCATTGAGAACGGCACGAGGTTACACATAACAAATGCTGACTTCGTCAGTGCCCAAATGGACAAGATACCGTTATCTGATTGCACTGCAGATACAGTTATTTCATCTTTCGCCGTAGAAGAATCCGCAACTCTGCCAGATACCCTAGATGAGATTTTTCGTATCCTGAAACCACACGGGAAAATATCGTTCCTTCATCAGATATGGGACTTGCCTGATCAGACCGTCAAAACTTTTTCAGTACTGGAGGGAATTCGGCAGGGAATTGAGCATTGCCTAATATTGGTAGAAACCGTTCGGCAGAAAAACCCAAACCGAGAAACCAAAATCGTAGCCGTGGTGAGCGATACGGAACACACTCGCGCCATTTGCGAAAAACTACTTCTTACACTCGCCGGATATCCGTCAATTTTTGGAGAGGCCTGGATACCCGCTAATCCGCCATCATTGGAAACGAGTATTGACCTCGAAGTAGAGATACTAGAGGCTCATATCCTTGACTGCTTTCAATACTCACTGGTCCGCTATGCCGATGAGGAGCTTGTGTATCTGCTGGATAAAGCGGGTTTCACAAATATCCAGGCTTCTGCTCTTCCTGACGATCAAGCCCGAGCAGCCTTCAGGCGGACGGACGGAACCGAAAAAGATTTCTACCGTGACTGCAAATTGATCGGAGAAATGCAACTCAGCGGAAAAGGATTTATGACAGCAAAAAAACCGGAAATCCTACAAAGGAGCCGGTAGTATGCTGCTGCCCATAAGATATTCATCTATATGTCTGGCTGCAGTGCGACCTTCAGCAATCGCCCAAACAATCAGCGACTGCCCCCTCGTCATATCACCCGCTGTAAATACTCCAGCAACGCTGGTCATTTTCTCTTCATCAGCCCAAACATTGCCTCGATCCGTTATCTCCACGCCAAGCTGGTGCAGAATCCCATCCTGTTCAGGCCCAACAAATCCCATGGCAAGCAGTAAGAGGTCGACATCAACTTCAAATTCAGATCCGGGAACTTCCTCCATGGTCATACGATCTCCATCAGCAACCATCTCAACACGTACGGCATGTAGCTTTTTCAGGACCCCATCTTCACCTGAAAGGCTTTTTGTCATTATGCTGTAATCCCTTAGACCACCCTCTTCGTGAGCAGAAGATACGCGATACAGATTGGGATACGTGGGCCAAGGCTGGTTGGCATCTCTAGCTTCTGGCGGGCGAGGGAGCAGTTCATATTGGAGAACTTCCTTAGCACCCTGGCGGATAGCCGTGCCCAGACAATCAGCCCCGGTGTCTCCACCCCCGAGGATTATGACTCGCTTATCTTCAGCACTTATGAATCCTTCGTCCGTGATGTCATCTCCCGCATTTATTTTGTTCTGCTTCGGAAGATAGACCATGGCCGGATACGTGCCCTCAAGTTCTCTCCCCGGAACTGGCAGATCTCTCGCAACAGTAGATCCTCCCGCTAAACATATAGCGTCAAATTCTTCGCGCAATTGCTCGGCAGTTATGTCAATTCCAACATTTACTGATGTCCGAAATATGACACCTTCGCCTTCCAACTGATCAATGCGCCTGTCAATAAATTCTTTCTGCATTTTGAAATCAGGGATTCCGTAGCGGAGTAGTCCACCTATCCGATCAGCACGTTCGAAAACAGTAACTGTATGACCAGCTCTAGCCAGTTGCTGCGCAGCAGCCAGACCAGCTGGCCCAGATCCAACCACTGCTACCTTCTTATCAGTCTTGTTTTCCGGCGGTTCTGGATGCACCCATCCCTCGGCGAATGCTCGCTCGATAATCTCAACTTCAACCTGCTTGATCGTCACAGGATCCTGATTAATACCTAACACGCAGGAAGCTTCACAAGGCGCTGGGCAAAGCCTACCGGTGAACTCAGGAAAATTATTCGTAGCATGTAGTCGTTCAATAGCTTCTTCCCATTTACCTCTATAGATTTGATCGTTCCAGTCCGGAATCATATTTCCTAAAGGACAGCCCTGGTGGCAGAATGGAATACCACAATCCATGCAGCGACTCGCCTGATTTTGCAGAACAGGTACAGGAAATTCCTCATATACTTCGAGCCAGTCGTGCACACGATCTTCCACGGGCCGGCGCGTTGGTAATTCTCTCCCGAACTCTAAAAAACCTGTTGGCTTAGCCATTGGACACCGTAGATTCCTGTTTGGCTGCTGCCTGCTCATCCAAAACTCGGCGATATTCAGTCGGCATCACCTTAACGAATTCAGATGCCTTGGCCGGCCAACCATCAAGTAAACTGCTTGAGACAGTGCTCCCGGTATATTCCGTATGACGTTCCAGAAGTCCCTTCACCAGATCCAGATCTTCGGGTTCATCAAGGGGTTCAAGCCCTATCATTTCCATATTGCACCGGTTATGGAATGTCTGATCGGGATCGTGTACATAGGCGATGCCGCCGCTCATTCCGGCCCCGAAATTACGACCAGTCCTTCCAATAACCACGACTCGCCCCCCAGTCATATATTCGCAAGTATGGTCTCCAGTGCCTTCAACTACCGCAAGCGCACCACTGTTTCGCACCGCAAAGCGCTCTCCTGCGACACCTCTAAAAAATGCTGAGCCACTCGTTGCACCATACAAGGCAACGTTCCCGATCACTATGTTATCTTCCGGAACAAAGGTTGACTCTTTAGGCGGATAGACGATGATACGACCACCCGACAGTCCTTTACCCACATAATCATTCGTGTCACCTTCGATCCGGAGCGTCATCCCCGCAGGGACAAATGCACCGAAACTATTCCCAGCCGAACCGTGGAACTGAATGTCAATTGTGTCGTCAGGTAGTCCTGTATTTCCGTATTTTCTGCTTAACTCACTACCCAAAATAGTCCCGACTGTCCGATTTACGTTACTGATCGGTAAGTCAATACTCACTGGTTGACCAGACTCAAGTGCATTCGCCGCTAGTTCAAGTAACTGCTGGTCGAGAGCCTCTTCAAGACCGTGGTCTTGATCGATTACACAGCGAGTGGCAACATCATCGTCCACCTCCGGACGATAAAGAATAGGAGACAGATCAAGACCATCGGCCTTCCAATGTTGTATGGCCGCGTTCATGTCAAGAAGATCGCTACGGCCAATCATTTCATCAAACTTCCGGAATCCCATCGCTGCCATGTACTCGCGAATTTCCTCAGCAATAAAATGAAAGAAATTCTCAACGTGTTCGGCCTGTCCTTCAAATCGCTCACGTAACTCAGGATTCTGAGTAGCTATCCCTACTGGACACGTATCAAGATGGCAGACCCGCATCATAATGCAGCCCATAACAACCAGTGGGGCGGTCGCAAACCCGAACTCTTCGGCTCCAAGCAGAGCACCTATGATGACGTCTCTACCTGTTTTCAATTGACCGTCCACCTCTACTGTGATTCGGTCTCTTAATTTATTCAACACTAACGTCTGCTGAGTTTCAGCAAGACCAAGTTCCCAGGGCACTCCCGCATGCTTCAATGAAGTGAGAGGGCTCGCACCGGTTCCACCATCGTGACCACTAATTAGGACAACATCTGACTTGGCCTTGGCGACTCCTGCTGCAACGGTGCCTACACCTACTTCAGCTACTAGTTTCACTGATATACGAGCAAGTGAGTTAGCGTTCTTGAGGTCATGTATGAGTTGAGCGAGATCCTCAATCGAATATATATCGTGATGGGGTGGTGGGCTGATTAGAGGGACACCGGGAGTTGAGTTACGTACATCCGCAATCCATGGATACACTTTATGACCAGGCAGCTGCCCACCTTCTCCTGGTTTTGCCCCTTGCGCCATTTTGATTTGAATTTCATCCGAGTTCACTAGGTATTCACTTGTCACGCCAAATCGTCCAGACGCGACTTGTTTTATCGCACTGCGACGTAAGTCCCCGTTGGCATCCGGTGTGAATCTTCGACGATCTTCACCGCCTTCACCTGTATTACTCTTACCTCCGAGCCTATTCATAGCAATTGCCAGTGTTTCATGTGCCTCTGCACTAATCGAGCCATACGACATGGCGCCTGTTTTGAAGCGTTTGAATATCTCCTCCACTGGCTCGACTTCGTCAATCGATACCGGAGTCTGAGATTCGCTTATCTCAAACAATCCTCGGAGCGTAGCTAGATTCTTACTCTGATTGTCGACAAGTTCGGTATATTCTTTAAAAATTTCTCTCTTCCCGGATCTTGTAGCGTGCTGCAAGCGGAACACGGTATCTGGATTGAAAAGATGGTATTCCCCGTCCCTTCGCCACTGATATACACCACCCCAACTCAAGTCAGAGAGTCCGCCTTCACGATCCGGGAATCCGATTCGGTGTCGACCAACCGTTTCCTTACCGAGCTCAGCTAAACCAACTCCCTCAATCCTCGATGGCGTCTTTGTGAAATATTTGTCAACGAGTTCGGAACTAAGACCAATAGCCTCAAAGATTTGTGCCCCACGATAGGCTTGCACAGTTGAAATACCCATTTTCGACATGACTTTAATAACGCCTTTTTTGAGCGATTTCAAATAAAGATTTTTGGCCTCTTGCTCATCGAAATCAGCATCGATATATCCATCGGCCTGCAATCGAGAAAGAGAATCAAGAGCTAAGTACGGATTGATAGCATTGGCACCATATCCGATCAATAGAGCAAAATGATGCACTTCACGTGCCTCACCGGTTTCAACAACAAGGCCAACTTTTGTACGTTTCTTCTCCCTCACCAAATGATGATGTAGACCCGAAACCGCCAGCAGTGCCGGTATTGGAGCATTTCCTGCATCGATTCCACGATCACTTAAAACTAGTATCGTCGAACCAGAAGCAATAGCTTCATCTGCAGCAGAAAAGAGCTCATCGAGTCCGGCTGATAATGCAGTATCACCTCCGTTAGCGTCGAAATGTATTGGAATCACTGTCGAACCAAAACGATCATCATTCTCGAGTGCGATGATCTGAGCCAATTCCGAATTATCTAAGAAAGGAGTCTTTAATTTCACAAGATCAATATCTGGTAACGACTGATCCAGAAGATTACCCTCAGGTCCCAGTACCGTATCTGACGCCGTGACAATTTCTTCTCGAATAGCATCAAGTGGAGGGTTCGTGACCTGCGCGAATAATTGCTGGAAATAGTTGTATAGCAACTGGTGTTCATCAGACAACACTGCCAATGGTGTGTCAGTACCCATAGAGCCAATAGACTCCTCACCACGTGCCATCATCGGGCTCAGAATATATTTCAAGTCCTCGACGGTGTATCCGAATGCCCTTTGAAGTTGAAGCAATTCTTCTCCCTCAAACGCCGCTCTTGAGTCAGCAATCGGTAATGATTCAATTGGGTGCAGATGAGTTTCATTCCATTTCTTATAAGGTTGGTTACCTGCCAGACTCAGTTTCAATTCGGAATCATCAATGATCCTGCCTTCTTCGAGGCTAACTAAGAACATTTTGCCTGGTTCCAAACGACCCTTGAGCAGGATTCGTTCTGGCTCGATGGGTAACACTCCTACTTCCGAAGCCATCACTACCAAGTCATCTTTGGTGACCACGTATCGTGATGGGCGTAATCCATTCCTATCTAACACCGCACCAATCGTTTTGCCATCGGTAAAAGCAACTGACGCAGGACCGTCCCACGGTTCCATCACCGTGGAATGGTACTCATAAAAATCGATTTTCTCCTGAGGCATGGATTCATGACCATTCCACGCCTCTGGGATCAACATCGCCATGGCATGAGCCAGCGGCCATCCTGACTGCACCAATAGTTCGAGCGCATTATCCAGAATTGCAGTATCGCTACCTTCCTCATCAACCACGGGAATTATTTTTGACACATCATCGTAGAGAGGTGAACTAAATAATGCCTCGCGCGCGCGCATCCAGTTTGCGTTGCCGCGGACCGTATTTATCTCACCATTGTGAGAAATCATTCGATAAGGATGAGACAATTTCCAGCTTGGAAATGTGTTGGTACTGAACCGAGAATGGACCATCGCCAAGGCACT
The DNA here is from genome assembly GCA_002725365.1 of Chloroflexota bacterium. Classification (GTDB taxonomy): domain Bacteria; phylum Chloroflexota; class Dehalococcoidia; order UBA2979; family UBA2979; genus UBA2979. Next base: position 6,444 of record PBOW01000082.1, read on the forward strand.
AGTTACTCTCTCATCACTCAAATCTGGGAAATATTGCTGCAGCTGATCAGGTGTCAACATGCCTTTGTAGATGATCGTGCGACAAGAAAAACTTGGGAAATACGCCAAATCACCGTCATATCCGATTTGAGTCGCTTGTTTCTCGAAGAGTTTCCTCACCACATATAACTTGCGCTCTAAAACGTCTCCTGCCAAGTCGGAATTAGAAGAATCAACAAACACTTGAAGAATAGCCGGTTCGGCTTCTCGAGCCGTGTTGCCAACATCAGCTTTATCGACTTCTGTAGGAACATCCCTCCATCCCAGAACGTTCAAACCCTCATTATTAATGATTTCCTCTATGAGATTCCGGAGAGCAGTCTGGTCTTTCTCTGATTTAGGAGCAAAAAGAACTCCCACACCATATTTACCCTCGTCCGGTAGTGAAATATTCAAATCGACACACACAGATGAAAAAAACTCGTGGGGGATCTGTAAAAGAATTCCGGCACCATCACCGGTATTTTCCTCGCAACCACACGCGCCTCTGTGATTGAGGTTCCGTAACGTGGAAAGTCCATCCTCGACAAGCCGATGCGACTTCTGACCATTTAGCTGCGCAAGGAAGCCGACTCCACAGGAATCGTGTTCGAACTCACTGCAATAAAGTCCGTTCCTAGCGGTCGCTTCAATATTATTCATCATATGGTCCTTCAACCAACAACTACGCATAATCCATTTGACGACAGGTAAACAATGCAGCTAGTAGTTAAGTCCTACAAGCGTCTACTCATCACACGCGCCTTTACAGGCATCTGACATCATTAAAGGATGTCCAAATAAATCAATATTTCCGTCTCAAACTATTCAGGTCCCAAGTAAGAGCGGACGTCAATTATACACGCACCAAGAGGCAACCAACAACAACTATCCGTTGTAACGCAATGCTTCGGCCACAGGCACGCGTGAAGCAGATCGTGCTGGGATCAATGTCATAATTGAACTAGTAACAAATGCAAGCCCGATAAATATCAGGATTCTTGTCCAGGGAACATCAAACCCGGTCTCCAATCCTGCCTCAGTAAATTCTTCAGAAGTTAACAAGTTGTACGAAATCCCGTATCCCAACCCCAAACCAAGAAGAATCCCTGTCACCGAAATAAATGTCGATTCCAAGAAGAACGAAACACCTATAAGTCGTGACCTATACCCGATAGCACGGAGCATACCAATCTGTTGTCGGCGTTCAGCGACTGTTCGGAACGCAATAACACCAAGTGCTGCGATACCCACGATAAGACCTAACGCAGTAAAACCCTCAAATAATGCTGAAAAAGCATTGCTCTGACTCGCAGACTCCTCGACCTCCTGAGCTATCGAACTAGCCTGAACGCCACTCTCAAGAAGGGCACTCTCGATACCGCGAGCGAGGTCAATAGAGTCAGTACCCTCGGTCGAAATGACGTAAAAATTGTCTTGATAACCACCGAAGAAATTCTCATCAACCAAACTCTCTCCAACAAACAACGCTGACCATTCAACCCGTACAGTTGTCGCAGTGTTGGAGATGATCCCAATAATTTGTATATCTGTTTCCAGACCTGAAAATGGGTCGCTTAAAGTAAAGACTATCGGGTCCCATCCCATTTCGTCATTGGACGCATCAAGTCCTTGGAGCGTTTCCTCTATCTCAAATACCCCGTCTCCAGGACCTGGTCCCCACTGTCCTCCGCCACTTTGGAGCCGAGATTCGTCAACGATGGCGAAGTTGGTCCCAGTGGCCAATGCGGAAAACACTTCCGAATCGTTCGCATAACCTCTCGCTCGAGTTACCAGCTTCAGTGAATTTGTTTCAATGAAACTACTGTCCATTCCCTGGACTTTATAAAAACCGTCTTTTGTCGCGACAGAATTACCGCTACTGCCTTCAAGATAGCCCGTAGCTGTTCTCAATGATGCCGTCTCCGCTATACCGTCCTGCAACAGATTCTGATCCATAAACGGCGAAGTCATGAGAGCCGAATCAATATCCTGGATTCGATTAGCTGGATTACCGATTACTGCTACGTCATACCCACCCTGAGCCTCTTCGCCATTGAAGACAGCGCTGAAATTATGATTAAGAATGGACATCACAACCAGAGCAAAAACCACCAGGGTAAACATGGAAAGCGTCATCGCAGTCCTAAAACGATTCGCAAGAGGATACGCAATAGCTGTACGAACCGCAGGCATTAAGCCGCCCAAAGCTCCACGCGCGAGGTTAAAAGGAGCTAGAAGTACTGTGGAATTATATATAACCACAAAGATTGACGCTGCTGTCACAGCGACTCCAGAGACAAAGAACATCTCTATATCGCCAGTGATGCCACCATGTCCCCAGCCCGCAAGTCCAAGGATCCCGTCAATTGGATCTACCCACCCATTTGCTTCGTCCGGGAGCCAAGGAATCACACTAAAAGGTAGCGGAAGCAACCATAGCCAAACAGTAAGAAGTCCAATAGTAGAAAAAGAAATTCGGGCCGGCGCACCAAAATAAACTGCTATCACTCCGATCGCGAACATAACCAGAGTCGTGCCGCCCGTATATGACCATAGCTGTGGACCAACCCATGATGGGGCACCAATATTCTCACCCCACCCGCCAACATAAATGCCTGCTACGCCAAATATAAGCATCCACATAGCCCAACCGATACTTGAACGATGAGCCTTTGACCAATTGTTCATTCCGACAAATGGGTAGAACAGCAGCCGGAAAATCTTCAATCTGTTATAGAGATAAGCTGCAAGTTTTCTGACATAGACGATTAGCAGAAGTACAAGCCCAATGGATACTGTAATACTAGCGGCTGTGGCGATTTCACCACCAAAGTCACCAGAAATGCGCGCAAGTGACCAAATAGTTCCTATGACCAAAGCTATGACCAATCCTGTAGCCGGTATCAGCCAGAAAACTCCCCAAATAACCGACAAAGTGCTCCTGATAAGTTCCATAAGACCACCAGATGTCTTTGCTAAAAGATCTGGTTCAGGTATGTCTCGTATTGCTCTTACGATATTCAGGTTGGCTGCGCGCCAAGAAGAAATGGCTACCGTAACGAAGGTCAGTACCACTCCGATTAGGTATGCCAGTGCCAGCGCGCGTGGATTAACGTTCAGGGTGATTTGAGTTCCAAAGCTCGCAAAGATAAAACCAAGTAGCGTAATCATTAACCAAGCCACTAGTACACCTAGGGCCGCGCCAACCATTGCTGACCCGACGTTATAAAGCATCCCCTCGGCTATATACATCTCAGTTAAATGGAGACGCTTCATACCCACCGCACGCGCCATACCCATTTCAGACCTGCGCTCTGCCGCGAGCATCACGAATGTCAAGAATATAAGCATTAGTCCTGCCGCGATCGAGAAAAGCCCAAAGATAATGAAAAATGCAACGAATACAGATCCTACCAGTGAACCAATTGCTGCCAGTTCTTTCTTATCCTCGACTACCTCAAGAGGTATACCGAGAGTTTCGATTTTCGAAGCTGTCATTTCGCTCACTGCACCAACCATATCCAGATCATTGCGATTACCTCCTTCGACGGAAATTACAATGATATTTGGACCCTCATTATTGGAAAGGTTCAGTGCCCTCGATAGGGGCATAATTACTCCGCCACCTGGCTTTGAACCCGGCCCGGCCTGGTCTTTGGAGGTAAGTCCGTTATCTTTCACAATCTCAGCCACTCTGAATTCATACGGCGTATTTTCGACAAACAAAGTGACCATTTCTCCCACCTGAAGGTCAAGAGATTTCTCTAACCGTTCAGAAATGAATACTTCATTCGACGCAAGACTGCTCAGCCGAGCGAGACCACCACCAGAGGCCTCGAGCATCTCCTCAAGTCCGGTCTGAGTATCGACATCCAAGCCGACCAGATAAGCCCTCGGATCGGATAAACGCTCACCCTGATTAGCCGCGGGAATATCGATCTGCAGGATTGCCGAAAAACCGTCGACTCGCTGATCTTGGGCTAATGCCTGCCGCAACGATTCTGAATCTGATTCGTCAATAAACTCAACACCCGCGGCCTGTTCCTGGTCGGGATCGACAATGACATCAATGGTCCCTAATGATTGATAGATACGATTGGTAATGGACTGACCCACAGTATCGCCAGTGACAAGTGCCGAACTCACGATCAGAGTAGATAGCATTAATCCAATAATGATTAGAACAGTCTGTGATTTCCGTCTCGTGAAATTCCGAGCACCGAGCTTCACAAGTAACGGCTGTCGAGCAGTAATCACCGCCATAATTAACACAATCACGACCGCCATAGTTGCCAGAGCTATGAGGTACGTATCGAGCGAGATCCCAAATATAGTTTCCACAAAATTTCTCCTACTGGATCATCGCCTAATTGGCGTGTACTTCCTCACGCTCTATCAAACCATCATTCATATGGATCGTTCGATCGCACCTCTGAGCAACGGAAGAATCATGTGTGACAATGACAAATGTCTGAGACTGCTCACGATTCAGTTCCTGCATGAGGTCCATAATGTCTGAAGCTGTCTTGGAATCAAGGTCACCTGTGGGCTCATCCGCCCATACGATTGCAGGGTCGTTCACTAAAGCTCTCGCAATTGTCACACGCTGTCTTTGACCGCCTGAAAGTTCAGCCGGTTTATGTGTTGCCCAGTCAGTCAGGCCGACACGTTCAAGTGATTTCATCGCCTGTTCACGAGAATCTTTAGGTGATGCCCCGGACACAAGCAGAGGCAACTCCACATTTTCCAGCGCTGAAAGCACAGGAAGAAGATTATAAAATTGAAAAATGAATCCCATTCTCTGAGCACGATAGATCGTTTTTACATCGTCACTCATCTCGTTAATATCAGTGCCCTCTATTACTATTTGCCCACCGCTCACATCATCAATACCTGATAAACAGTTGAGCAGTGTGGTCTTACCACAACCTGATGGTCCCATTACCGCCACCATCTCTCCCTTGGCCACCTGGACTGACACTCCACGGAGAGCCTGCACACTCACAGAACCCGTGTCATAAGTCTTAGTTATATTATGTACATCAATAATTGCTGCTCTGTCCTCAGAAGTCATATGGCCTTCTCTTCCTTGGTTGGATAGTTGAATTGTTAAGATCTATGCTAGTGAAAAAACCGTTACGCGCTCGGCTCTGAGCTCTAGTTTTTACAAAACTAGACAAACGGGCATTCCCCGCATCCGGATCGCGTATCGCCTGGATTCGATAATTCCAAACCTGAGATACTCAATTTGGACAGTGAATCACGTAGTTCATTCACTGGAAGCCCCATCACACTGCATTCGCACCCCTGTAACTCTTGAACAGGTGAAAATTCGGCATCCTGTATTGCATAAGCACCTGCCTTATCATCGGCCTCACCTCTGCCTACAAACTCGTGTATCGCAGTATCTGAATAATTCCTCATCACAACTTCTGAGACCGAAACAATTTCATCGACTTCGACATCCTGATTTAGGTTCACTCTAGAAGCCACCACCACGGCGGTAATCACTTTGTGTGATTTACCTCTGAGTGACGTCAATGTATGAATCGCTTCTTCCCTACTTGACGGCTTACCAAGTGGTCGGTCCACGTCGATAACGACGGTATCGGCTGTTATCAACACATCGAAACATTCAACAGTTGCAATCGCAGTCTCCATCTTCTTCCTTGCTACTTCGAGGGCAATATTCTCTACTCGCGTGTTTTTGGAAGGAGTCTCGTCAATATCCATCGACACCACCTTGAAGTCGGGACATATTGAGCTGAGCAATTCTGACCGCCTCGGTGAAGCTGAAGCTAAGACAATATGGACCATTTTCAGTCTCTAGTTAATGTGGTGACACATTCAATGTGCTGGGTTTGAGGGAACATATCAATCGGTTGAATTTCCCGTATGACAAATCCACCTTCCACGAATAACTTAAGATCTCGAGCAAGTGTCTGAGGGTCACACGACACATACATAACTCTCTGAATTCCTGATTCGATAATTGCCTCAGTAACCGCCCTGTCGATCCCCGCTCTAGGTGGATCAATAATCATCACATCTGGACTCGGGACAAGGGTTTGGAGCGCATGTTCGACTTTTGCCGTAAGGCGTTTTACATTCGCATGTGATTGCAGATTAAATTCAGCATCTTTGTTAGCTCCTGCGGATTCCTCGATCGCGATCACCTGTCGAACAAACGGCGCCAATAGCACAGAGAAGGTGCCTACGCCTGAATAGGCATCAATGATTGTTTTTGGACTGGTCTCAAGAGATCTTTGTATCACAAGACTTGCCAAGCGCTCGGCTTGCTCAGTATTCACCTGGAAAAAAGCTGGAGGTGAAATACGGTAGTTAGCTTCTGCGATGTCAGTTCCTTCACCAGGGCGAATTACTCGGAGAGTCTCTCGGTAAAATGGCTGGCCACTATTTGGCCGGCCACTTCTTTTACCAGGTCTCCATTGCAGTTCTGGCTGAATCATTTTTTCGCCGGTAGTCTGGCTTACGCGCACAGCCATCTGGCGAGTATTCTTGGTACGTTCCTGGGTTGCAGCAAGAATTTCATTTATTTCTGGGAGAGCGATTCTGCATTCATCAATCCTGAAAAATCTATGGCTCCCACGCTGCATCTGGCCGATATCACCGCTGCGCCTCACGGTAAACCGCATGTGATTTCTGTAGCCCCATGGGTCGTCCATTCCCCACATCTCATTCACGGTTGAATCAATAACTCGTGGATCTATTTTCCCGATTCGAAGCAACGCATCTTTGACTATTGATGTCTTCAATTTGAGTTGACGCTCATAGGTAATATGTTGGGTCTGACATCCACCGCAGCGACCAAAGTACTCACACGGTGCGTCGACACGATCGTCTGATGCTTCGAGAACTCGCACCGCCGTCGCCTCCAAAAAGCTGTCATATTCATCAGTAATTTCTGCCACGACACGTTCACCAGGTATTGCATACTCCACAAAGATGATTTTGCCGTCAACGCGCCCAACTCCCCGTCCGCCAGACTCAAAATCAGTTATATCCACGATCACAGGCCGAAGAGGGTAAATATTGGCACGCCTCTTTTTACGACGCACTTTACGTGAAATAGGTGCAGGTCTACTTGGCGTAGGCCAACGGAGATCAGTGGGATCGAATATCTCAGGATCAACTGGGCTAGTCATGGATTACGGTGAACCTTCGCACTCTAAGATGATTAAGCATTAATCATTCTTGGTCTGTACAGAAAAACAATACAGAACTAGGCTAACGGAAGTTTACCAACTGCGCTGTAGCTGAAAAATCAAAATTCAATGAAAGACTTACTAGAAACAATATTACCTCTACCGACCGTTTCGTTCCTAGAGGCCTTAGTGCATGAGTACATCGAAGAATTTGCGGCGTCCGAGGGTCTTTTGTTCTCCCAAGACCGATTTGGGAACAGCTATGTTACCTATAATGGAAGTCCCTCGGAAAAAGAACAAGTATTGGTCCTTACAGCACATACCGACCACCCTGGCTTTGTCGTTACTAATGTTTCTGAAGGGCAAATCAAGGCAAAATTCCAGGGTGGATTATCTGCCGAGTATGGTGATTCCGAAACTCTGATTGCCTACCGACTTGGCAGAATTAGATCAGAATATGAGCAGATTGGAACAGCAGATCTAGTCCAGATAGAAACAGACCAAGAACATGGGCGTCGCATTACCGGAGCAACTCTTGTACCTAGTATCGGCACGGAAATAGAAGAAGGAGACATGTTGCTTTGGGACGTTACTCCTTTTGCTATTTCTGATGACGAGGTGCCAATGATTCTAGCGCGGCAGTGCGACGATCTGATCGGGGTAGTGACTATTTTGGACACATTAAGGACACTCGCCCGTGGCAAGGTTGCCGCCCATGTGGTTGGATTGTTCACTCGAGCCGAAGAAGTAGGACTAATGGGGGCAAGTGCGGCAGGTGCCGGGGGAAATATTCCAGATGGCTCGGTGGTAATAGCGCTAGAAACCTCATCGGGAGATGGTGGGCGGGCGGTACAAGGAGACGGACCGATCATCCGTGTAGGAGACGCCGGATCCATTTTCAACCCATATGTGTCGGCGTGGATGGAAGTTATTGCTAAAGAATTAGCAAAAAATGATGAAGGATTTTCGTTTCAGAGGGTCCTTATGGATGCTGGTTCTACTGAGGCCACAGCATTTCACCGACTGGGATATACGACCGGAGCGCTATGTGTTGCATTGGGTAACTGGCATAACGCTGGAGGCAGTGGGAAGATTGAAGCTGAAAACGTCAGCCTGTATGACACCGAAGCACTCGTTACATTATTAGTAGCATTAGCGAAGAATATTGATTCATTCGAATCAACCAAACTCCACCAGGAAAACCAACAAAAAAGCCATGCTAGTAAAGCGTCGAAGCTTTTACTCGGGCAGCCCCACAGGAAATAGTATTAAATCACTCGCCGAAGTTACAACGACTACTCTGCATTGACTTTCTTAACCAAATCGAGCAGTATCCCCAAATGGTCTAATCGTTCCTGCATACCACCCTCAGTCCGTACATCGACTCGAAGAATATCAATGCCAGCTGCTCTATATACCCTCAATCTGTCAGTTACGAGATCTGCAGTCCCGAGTAGATTACTCTGGGTGGCTATCTCTAACGGCACTCGCCTCTTCGCCTCGTCCCTGTCTCCATCAAGCCATAATTTTTGAATCTCTCTAACTTCATCTGCAAAGCCTTGGCGGGCCCATGCTGCGTTGTAGAAATTATGAGACCGCGTTCCCATAGCACCAAATGTAAATGCGTATCCCTCTGCATGGTTTCGAGTCACACGATCGACGTCCTCGGTAAGCTCAAACGCAACAGGAACCATTTTCTCGATGTCATCAAGCGTCCTTCCCTGTGATTCTGCGCCTTCCCTCATATGAGAGAAAAATGCGTCAGCAGTCTCGGGCATGAAAGATGTTCCGATCCAACCATCGGCGTGGCTCCCGGTCAGTCTGAGATTTCTTGGACCAAGAGATGCCAGCCATATTGGTATATGACGAGGCGTGGCTGACGGCCGAATGGCTCTGCCTTCCCCACCTGGTATTGGTAACTGAAATATCGACCCCGCGTATTCCAAACGTTCACCGCTAGAGACAATCCGAATGATATCGATTGTTTCCTTGGTTGTTTGCACTGGTCTATCAAATCGACTGCCGTGCCAGCCTTCGATGATTGCCACTCCACTGACGCCTAGTCCCAGAACAAAACGGTCATTACTAATTGACTGCATCCCGAGAGCTGTCATTGCCAGCCCAGAGGGAGTCCGAGCACCTATCTGTAAAATGCCGGTACCTAGTCGTATACGCTCGGTGCTGGAAGCAATTCTCGCCAGAGGTGTAACTCCATCGATGCCCCATGTTTCTGCTGACCATATCGAATCGATACCTAATTTTTCAACTTCTTGAGCCCAGATTGCCGCGCTATCCCAGTCATCAGCAGAATTTCGATGCAAACCTACCGCTATACGTAACATTTTTGCTTCCCTCTTCTCGTTGAGAAAATCTCACTTTTACAAAATATATTCCGATGTGTTTTCAGTGTCGCTGTTTCTAGTAATCTATCAGTATTTGGCCAGCCGCAGACCGCTGTACGCTGCGCTCCTAAGCTGCGACCATACCGGACATGATCTTGCTTGTCGCCATACCGGAGACTGCAGGACACTGACCATAGAAGGGAATCACCAAATGTTGAAACAATTTGCCGTACCTGAAGATATCGCTGTACGCGTTGAAGTGGATAAAATGCATAACGCCGTTCTACAGATATTCTTGGAACTCGGGATGGACGAAGAGAATGCCGAAAGATCTACGGACACCCTCCTGTACGCTGATACACGCGGCATTGATTCTCACGGTGTGTCTAACATGCTCCGCGTATATGTCGCTGGTCTGAGAAGCGGTGACATTAATCCTCGCCCCGAGTGGAAAATCGAAAGAGAATTCCCAGCAACAGCAACGGTGGATACTGATCGTGGACTCGGAGTTGCCGTCGGGCCAAAATTGATGGAGCTCGCCATAACTAAGGCGAAAACTTATGGCGTCGGCACCGTAATCGCAAATAATGGGCGACATTTCGGTGCTGCGGCATATCATGCCCAACTCGCAATTGAACATAATATGATCGGGCTTTCGATGACTGTAGGCGGGCTCTCAGTTGTACCCACATTTGGTGCTGAGGCACGAGTAGGTTTGAATCCGCTGTCTATTGCCGTCCCAGCAAAAGACGAACCGCCATTTATATTCGATGCATCAATGTCCAGTGTCGCTGGTAATAAAGTAAGGCTTGCGCAGAGGCTTGGAGAACCGATGCTTCCTGGGTGGGTAGCGGAAGCCGATGGTACTCCAATCATGGAACCGAAAGAGTTACCTGAAGACTTCTTGATTCTGCCGCTTGGCGGTACTCGGGAAATCGGCTCTCATAAGGGTTACAGTCTTGCCGCTACGATCGACATCCTTGCAGGTGTCCTTTCAACCGCAGGCTCGGCATTTCAGAGAAGTGAAGGTTCGGGTAACGGAATTGGCCATCATTTTACTGCGTTCAATATCGAGGCATTTACTGACGCCGATGAGTTCAAAAGTAATATGGACGAATATCTACAAGCACTCAAAGAGACACCCACGGCCCCTGGCCAAGAAAGAGTGATCTATGCCGGTGTCGAGGAGCACGAACAGGAAATAGAACGCCGTGAGCGTGGTATTCCTTATCATCCAGAGGTGATCGAATGGTTCGAAACTACATTCAGTGAATTGGGACTCTCAAACCTGCTTAGCTGAAGACAGTCAATCAACAGGACATAGGTGCTAGGCTCAGTCTACACATCAACATGTCCAATAGAACGAGGAGGAGATATGTCAATGTTAGTCGGTGGAGGTGCCGGGTCCACTCTGGGAAGTGATCTTATTTCACAAGCACAGAAACTGGAGATGCTGGGGCATGATTCGCTCTCTGTTGGAGAAACGTCACACAATCCTTTTTTACCCTTAGTGCTGGTTGCTGAGCACACAGAAAAACTACATTTTGGAACGTCAGTCGCAATTGCTTTCCCTCGGGTTCCGCATATAACCGCAAATCTCGCTTGGGATTTACAAGCCTATTCTGGTGGGAGATTTATGCTTGGGCTTGGAACTCAGGTAAAAGGACATAATGAGCGACGATTTTCCGTCCCATGGCATCCGCCAGGGCCTCACTTAAGAGACTATATCAAATGCATGAGAGCGATCTGGGACTCGTGGCAAAATGGGACCAAGCCAGACTATGAAGGCGAGTTCTATCAATACAAACTTACCAGTCCTTTCTTTAATCCTGGTCCGATAGAACATCCAGATATCCCCGTCATCGTATCGGCAGTAAACCCTTTCAATGCACGACTTGCTGGAGAAGTCGCAGACGGTATAGCCATCCATGGCTTCAGCACCTTTAAGTACATACGCGAGGTGCTGATACCAGAGGTGCAGGAAGGTGCTAGACGTGCAGGCAAAGACATTTCCAAGGTACAAATCCGCGGAGGAGGCTTCATCGTGACTGCAAAAACTGAGGAAGAACTAGAACGTCAAATCGAGGTTACACGAAAACGAATATCTTTCTATGCTTCCACTCGGTCCTATTCGAACGTCATGAAGTTACATGGTTGGGCGGATGAAGCCGCCGAGCTCCATCGACTATCAGTTGGAGGCAAGTGGGATGAGATGGTAGACATCGTCACTGATGAGATGATCGAAGAATTCTGTGTGGTGGGAACCTGGGATGTGATTGCAGGGAAGATGCGCGAAAAATATTCTGGCATAAACTCGCAGGTGTCTTTGCCCGCAGACCCGAAAACTCCAGAGGAGATAGAACAAGTCCAAGAAATAATCGCAGATTTAAAAACTATTCCCACCGTCGCTGAAGCAGGAAATTAGAATATACATCGGAGACCCTAACAATGAGTGATGACACTAAATTTGATATCAGGCATAAAAGTCGCGTACTAGTAGATGGACCTGATCGAGCAGCTGCCCGCTCTCAGCTGCACTCAGTAGGATATACCCGGGATGACCTGAAAAAACCACTGGTGATGGTGGCACATGAATGGATCGGCACCATGCCGTGCAATTATTCACAGCGGGCTCTCGCGCAGCAAGTAATGGCAGGAATTCGAGCCGCTGGTGGTACTCCCATGGAAGTGAACACAGTATCAATTTCCGACGGAATAACTATGGGAACTGAAGGCATGAAGGCCTCACTTATATCGCGCGAACTCATTGCAGACTCAATCGAGCTATGTGGGATCGGATACTCATTTGACGCGGCAGTGATAATCGTCGGATGCGATAAAACCATCCCGGGAGGTGCTATGGCATTAGCTAGGCTCAACTTGCCAGGGATTGTTCTGTATTCAGGCTCGATCGCTCCAGGGTCCTTCCAGGGTGAAGACGTCACCATCCAAGATGTTTTTGAAGGAGTTGGTAAACACGCAGCTGGCAATATGACAGACGAAGAACTTGCGGAACTCGAAGCTGCTGCCTGTCCGGGAGCTGGTGCGTGCGGTGCCCAATATACCGCGAATACAATGGCTACTGTCCTTGAATTCCTAGGTATCTCCGAGATGGGAACAAGTACACCTGGAGCTACAGATCCCCGAAAAAACGATATCGGTGTGGAGATCGGCGAACGGGTGATGGAACTTCTAGCGAATGGCACACTCCCGAGAGAATTACTCACTAAAGAAGCGTTTGAAAACGGGATCGCGTGTGCGACGGCTACTGGCGGATCAACAAACGTCGTTCTGCATCTCTTAGCAATAGCAGCGGAATGTGGAATTGACCTCGATATTGATGACTTCAACCGTGTTTCGGATAACACACCTCTAATCGGCGACTTGCGACCCGGTGGGCAATATGTAGCACTGGATTGGGACAGAGCGGGAGGAACGCGACTACTCGCGAAGCGCTTGCTCGAGGCGAACAAGATCGATGGTGGCCAAATGACAGTGTCTGGAAGAACTATTGCAGAAGAAGCTAATCTGGCCGAAGAAACTCCCGGACAAAAAGTAATTCTAGACGCTGAGCATGCCCTAAAGCCCACCGGAGGATTGGTAATCCTTAAGGGTTCACTCGCACCAAACGGCTCGGTTATTAAAGTAGCCGGTCACGAACGATTAACCCACAGGGGACCTGCTCGCGTATTCGAAAGAGAAGAAGATGCGATGGAGGCTGTTCTAGAGGGGCAGATTCTCGAAGGGGATGTGTTGGTAATTAGAAATGAGGGTCCTGTAGGCGGGCCCGGTATGAGAGAAATGCTTGGTGTGACTGCAGCATTGGTGGGAGCCGGGCTTGATAGTTCAGTTGCTCTACTCACCGATGGCCGATTTTCGGGAGCGACACGCGGACTTATGGCTGGTCACGTAGCCCCTGAGGCAGCTGCCGGTGGTCCAATTGCAGCAGTTGAAGAAGGGGATTCTATATATTTTGATATACCTAACCGTGAACTCAATATCGAGATATCCGAAAATGAGGTTTCAGCCAGATTAAGTCGCTATGTCAAAAGAAGTCCTAACTACCAAAATGGCGTCTTCGCAAAATTTGCTCGACTCGTGTCCGGTGCCGACAAAGGCGCAACCACACGCTAGAGCGTTTCTTTTTTTGCCAAAGTTACGGCGGTGAGAGCAGAAAACACTGATACAATTAGGNTTGCACAAATAATTTAGCGGGGTTGAATTTATGGATTTTGCATTCACACCAGAAGAAGAGAGTTTCCGATCAGAGATTCGTACATTTTTGAACGACAATTTACCCGGGGATTGGACAGATCGTTCCTTGGTTGGCGATGATGATGCTGATGAGTCAGGCACTCTTGCTCGAAAAATAACTAAGGGCTTAGCTGACAAAAAGTGGCTGGCGATGGCTTGGCCTGAAGAACATGGTGGGATCGACGCCACACATATTCAACAAATGATCTACAACGAAGAGACAACATACGCCCGTATGCCTGGAGGAGGCGGAATGGGTGTCGCATGGGTCGGTCCCGCAATAATGCTCTACGGAACCGACGAACAAAAGGCTGAGTATCTACCAAAGATCACCGGTGGTGATGATATTTGGTGNACGTTGTATTCAGAACCAGGAGCTGGATCTGATTTGGCCTCGCTACAAACACGAGCTGTTCGTGACGGTGATGAGTGGGTTATCAATGGCTCCAAAATATGGACCAGTGGTGGTCATTACTCTAACATGGGATGGCTTGCTGCTCGAACGGACCCGAGTGCTCCGAAGCACCGTGGTATATCAACTTTTGTGCTACCAATGGACGCTCCCGGTGTCTCAGTTCGACCGCTCCCGAACTTGGCAGGTGAGCACGGCTTCAATGAAATCTTTTTTGAAGATGTTCGAATACCTGGTGAAAATCTGGTCGGTGTAGAAAACCGCGGTTGGTATCAAGTGGCCACAGCGCTCGACTTTGAGCGTTCAGGTGTAAGCGCATATGCCAATGGAAAACGGAGCGTAGAAAAACTAGTGTCCGCTGCAAAAGACGAGCAATCGTTGATTGAACAAAACCCAACTGCGCGCTATGAACTGGCAGAGCGCTGGATAGAAGTACAAGTCGGATTTAATGTTGCCTATCGAATACCATTCCTGCAATCACAGGGGATTATTCCAAATCATGAGGCGTCAGTTTCCAAACTCTATGGATCTGAGTTGTCCCAGCGCATTGCTGGCACCGGAATGCACCTATTAGGTGCAGTATCTCAGCTGCGTCCAGGCTCTCCCTACGCCAAGCTTGGCGGTGCGTTTGCACAGCAGTATATGACCGCTGTCTCGAGTACTGTGGCAGCAGGAACCAGNGAAGTGCAAAGGAATATCATTGCCCAACGTGGCCTCGGCCTCCCACGCGGATAGTGGAAAGCAATTCGATGATTTCTTCAATGGGGAAGTAATTGAAAAACAAATCACGAATAGCAAAATTTTTTAATGATTGGGGAGGTGCTCCGGTATTTGGTGCGGGCGCCCTAATACTTATTCTCGTCATATGGCTAATATGGTCTAATCGGCCAGGCTCAACGGTGAGTGACGAAGTATTTGAAAGTAATGACAGTTATCTCGGACTCGAAGTAGATGGTACGAGAATCGGTGATCCCAGTGCTCCATTAACTATATGGATCCATGAAGATTTCCAGTGCTCTCATTGCAAAACCTTTTCGTCTGAAGTCACTCATCCCCTCATTGACACGTTTGTGAAAAATGGGAACGCGCAACTGGTATTTGTTAATACCCCGATTCTTGGTAATGAATCNGTCGATGCAGCTGTCGGCTCACTTTGTGCGGCCGATCAAAACGTCTTCTGGCAATACCACGATCTGCTTTTTCTTAGACAGGGTAGACCAAACTCAGGAGTCTACAGCCGAGACAATCTCGAAGAATTTGCTCAAGAATTAATTAGGGAAGGTATCAATCTTGATATGAGTACCTTCAAGGACTGTTTAGCCAGAGGCACATCGCATNCAGGTGTAGCACGGGCCTCTGAAGCTGCTGTTAACAATGGTTTCAATGGAACAACTCCGTATGCCTTGATAGGGAGTTATCCGATATCTGGAGTGGTAGACTTCGCAGAAATTGAGNAAATTGTGATGAATCAACTGCAGTAGTTNGATATTGTGGTGGGTATTATTGACCTATCAACGACTTAAGTATTGTACCAAGTTGGATACCGCTAAATGATTGCCTACAAATTATTTTTGACCATTACAGGAATAGTGATTTCCGGATACCTCAGNTACGTAGCANTATTNAATAGCGCGGCTCTGGCATGTGGCGCAACTGGAGGCTGCCACACTGTACAGGNTTCTACCTATTCNGAAATCGCAGAAATACCCATATCGGTCTTCGGCNTCGCNATGTATGGCACNCTTCTNATTGTNTATATTCTNCAAACTAATCAAGCNANTTCNCTNAAAGACANGNNAAGTGCCAATCTGAGACANGGTNTNAGNNTNTGGCCATTNTTGATCGCTTTGGCAGGGACTATATATTCGGCATATCTTACCGGTATAGAAGCATTCGTACTCGAAGCATGGTGCCTGTGGTGCGTNGCNTCAGCAGTGACTATTTGGTTGATTTTTGTATTGGAGTGCCTGACGCTGAACAAAAAGAGTTTTAGTGGGTGATGAGAGAGAAATGATCTATACTTCAAGCGGAGGAAAATATGACCGCTGAACAGGTAATCGATCCAACACGTCTGGAAGTAGAGTTTGCTGATCTCTATGTACTTGCGACTGGCGGAGTGGATGTATTCGTCCTCAACTGGAACGAAGAACCATCGCCTCCACCCTTCACAATATTTGTCTCAGAAAATCAATTCTTATATCAAGGACATACGTACCTTGTCAACGGTCACGGCGCTATTCTCCCTCAATGGGTGGCCGAACAGGAGCTCGCTGGGAAATTAGTGATGTTCGTTGAACGTGAAGGCCGACTGATGGCCTATGCCACAGTTACTGAAGATGAATCAGAAGAAGAGGCCGGGTCTGAATAGATAAGCCGTTCATTACAATTAGAGTGTGAGCACAGCCCAGATTGGGGCGTCTGTATCTCTCCACCCCCTCTCGAAAACGAAAAATCACAAAATTTTGTGACTGTACCATATATCTTGGCACTAGTTGCCACTCACTTTTTCTTCGTCGGCTACCACTCAAGCGCTAACGTATTAGTTCCTGAAGCACTCCTCGGTGTGCCCGTAGGTTTAGCTGGTTTTGTGTTGGGAGTGTTCGGATTTGCTGGAGTAATCACTAGACCGCTAACTGGCGGTTTGCTGAATCTAGGCCGAAGACAGCTATGGATACGCCTAGGTGCAATCGGGATAATCGTGGCATTCATCGGCTATAGTTTCGCGCCTGGACCGTGGCCTATGGTGCCGTTCAGAATTTTACATGGCGCGGCAATGGGCTTTTTCGCAACTGGCCTATTGTCACTCGTAGCCGAAATGCTACCTGATAGTCGCAGAGGGCTAGGGCTGGGTATTTTCTATACCGCGAATACTCTGGCCCTCTTCTATGCCCCGAGTTTTCTAAAACACGTCACCGACACATTTTCAATCGAAGCTGCATTCATGGTGGCAGCAGGCAGTACTTTAATTGCGCTGATTTCTGCATCGTTGATCGGTGATCCATTACAGATTAAAGCTAAACCGCTAACCAATATCGGGTATCTGATCAATCCGATCAACGGCATCGCAAAGTCAGCATTACTGCCGATGCTGATATTTCTCTCAACAGCAACTGGATATATGGCCATCACCGGGTTATTGCCGCAACTTGCAGAAAGCAAGTCGATAGAGAACTATACAACTTTCTGGCAGGCCGCTGCGCTCGGGCAACTAGCTTGCCGAGCGCTTGTCGGATGGCTCTCCGATCGGTTCGGAAGGGGGACAATCCTCCTACCCACACTACTCCTCATGACAACAGGACTTGTAAATTTGGCATACGCTGACACCGCGAATGCACTGTTGCTTTCTGGACTCTTCGTTGGACTCGGAAATGCCGGTGTACAGGTAATTATTGCAGCCTTGATTGTGGACCGTGCCCCACCGAGCGAGTTGGCCTCCTCGCTAGCCACTTACACATTAGCTTGGGACTTTGGCGCAATTTTAGGTCAAACTGGTTTCAGCTTTTTGATCATCGCTCTGGGCATTGAAAAGGTCTTTTTAGTTCTAGCGGTGCTTCCGGTTCTGGCAATTTTTCTATACTGGAAAAAAATTAGAATACCTAGGCCTGATTCTTCGAGAGTTGTAACCTCCTAGAGAGAAGTAGGGTTAACATCCAAAGAACACGGAAGGATATCGTGAGGAGAAATAATGGCGACAACTTTTAACGAAATAGCTATATTCTCCGGAAACGGCCACCCCGCCCTCGCCGAAGAAATTTGCTCACATATGGGTATCAAACTTGGAGACTGCGACGTTTTCCAATTTTCTAACGAAGAGGTCTTCGTTCGGTATCTTGACAATGTTCGAGAACGTGATGTTTTCCTAGTGCAGCCTATTGTCTCGCCCGTAAACACGAGTCTCATGGAGTTATTCATCATGATCGATGCTGCACGGCGGGCATCAGCTGGCAGGATTACGGCTGTTGTGCCCTACTATGCCTACGGTAGAAGTGATAAGAAAGACCAACCGCGCATACCGATCACGGCGCGTCTTGTTGCAAATTTTATTGAAACAGCTGGAGCAGACCGCCTACTTTCGATGGACATGCATGCCGGACAAATCCAGGGTTTTTTCAATGTTCCGGTCGATGAGCTAACAGCCTTTCCTCTACTAGCAGACTATTTTGGATCAATCAGCCAGCTTTCACCAGTTGTAGTTGCCCCTGATTCAGGACGAGCCAAAATGGCACGAGATCTTTCCGAACGGATAGGAGGTGACTTCGCTATTGTCGATAAACAAAGAACGGGTAACAACGAAGTTGCAGAGGCTATGAATCTAGTCGGATCCGTCGAAGGCAGGGATTGTCTTGTTCTCGATGATGAGATACTGACAGGTGGCACGATCGCGGCGGCCGTCGATACAGCCAGAGCCAACGGTGCCCGCACAGTAAGGGTTGCCTGTGTCCATCCAGTTTTCGCTGCTCGGGCCTACGAACTTTTAGATCNCCAAGATGCTGGCATAGATGAAATAATCTTCACCGACACCCTTCCACTAGTCCGAGGTGAATTCCANTCNNTACCNCANAAAACAATTTCNATAGCNCCGCTATTAGGNGANGCTATCAACCGAATTCATAGTGGNGGCTCAGTAGGCGCACTTTTCAACAAATGAAAAGTGTGAAAATNCGCGANTGACTCAGACACTAGTTATCCTATAACTATGGCTCTAAATTTCGTAAANAAACTGTTCTCNGGTGANTCGAANGAACGCGTTCTNCGTGAAATGGACGANCTGACTACTAACGTAAGGATTCTAGCTTCTCAACTCAGTGAGCTCTCAGANAAGGAGCTAGCTGCCAAAAGCAATGCTCTGAAACTAAATATATCGCAGAGCGAAAATAATGAGAGCGTGCCTGATTCGATGCTGCCTGAAGCACTGGCAATAATTAGGGAAGCAATAAACAGAACTACTGGAGAATTGGCCTATGACGTGCAACTNAAAGGAGCTGTCGCACTGATAAACGGCCAGATTGCTGAAATGCGTACNGGTGAAGGTAAAACACTAGTCGCGACTCTAGCTCTTTACGTGCACACACTAACAGGTAACTCCGCACATTCCATAACCGTTAATGACTACCTCGCACGTCGAGATTCTCAGTGGTACGCACCAGCACTTGACTTACTNGGGTTAACNNTCGGAGTCATCCAAAGTGATCGCACCGCCTGGAGATACTCGAGTGGAGCTGTATCNGAAAAATCCACCTTCGAGCACCTTATAGAGGTATCTAGGGCAGAGGCATATGAGTCCGACATTGTTTATGGGACAAACAATGAATTTGGATTTGATTATCTGAGAGACAACATGGCGACCTCTGCAGATGAAAGATCTCAAAGTTCCCTGAGCTTTGCCATTGTAGATGAGGCTGATTCAATCCTGATAGACGAGGCGCGTACTCCACTGATAATAAGTGGAACTGCGCAGGACGATGTATCTCTGTANGCAAAATTTTCGAAAATCGTGCCTCTGCTTACGGCGGAGGTCCACTTCTCAGTTGATTTAAAAAACAAATCCATCACCCTGACGGAGGAAGGTATCGAACGACTTGAAACAATACTTGGTGTTGATAATATCTACGCTCCTGAGAATTTCCGCCTCACCCGGTACCTAGAGTCCGCGCTTAAAGCCCACGTTATCTATCAGAAAGACAAAGACTACGTCGTTTCCAATGGACAGATAATAATCGTGGATGATTTTACCGGAAGACTTATGGAGGGTCGNAGATGGTCTGACGGATTACATCAAGCAGTTGAGGCTAAAGAGAGAGTAAACGTCCAGCAGGAGTCGGTCACTTATGCAACGATTACGATCCAGAATTACTTCCGTCTTTATGAAAAACTTTCAGGAATGACTGGTACTGCTGTGACCGAGGCAGAGGAATTCAATGAAATCTATAAATTNGATGTGCTCGTTATCCCTACGAATAAGCCCGTGGCAAGAGANGATAGCCCAGACTTAGTTTTTCGAAACCAAGAAGATAAATGGGAAGCAGTACTTAGTGAAATCGAAGAGAAGCACCGTACNGGCAGACCTGTTTTAGTTGGAACAATATCTATTGAAAGTTCAGAGAGATTATCTGATCGGTTGAGAAAGCTTCAAATTAATCATCAAGTACTCAACGCTAAACAGCATGANCGAGAGGCACAAATCATTGAAAATGCTGGGCAGAACGGAGCAGTGACAATTGCGACCAACATGGCTGGCCGTGGTACAGATATCAAGCTGGGTGACGGTGTAAAAGAATTAGGCGGATTGCACGTTATTGGCACGGAGAGGCACGAGGCAAGACGTATTGATAATCAGCTCCGTGGACGATGCGGACGCCAAGGGGATCCAGGAAGTACCCGGTTTTTTGTGTCTTTCGAGGATGAAATGGTCAAACGTTTTGCACCTGACTGGCTGTCAGCGATGATAGACAGATTAGTAGATGACGGGCAGCCACTCGAATCAAAACAATTGACTGGTGCNATTGGTCAGGCACAACAAAAAGTTGAATCTTACAACTTTGATATCAGAAAGCATTTAGTGAAATATGACGACGTCACTAACGCCCAACGTACCGTTGTTTATGAACAGAGAAATCTAATACTCACAGGTGAAACTATTGAAGAGACAATTCGAGAGATGGTTGATGGGGAAATTGAAGTACTGGCTTCGCAATACCTAAGCTCACCTGGTTATGATTTCGAATCTTTTCGCAACGGAATAGAACAAGTCACTGGTGGATTAGCATCGAATGAACTCATAGAGCCCAATAATCAAGACCAAAATACCANTATCAATGAGGCAAAAGATATTATCGAACGAGAGCTGGCCAACCTTGATCAAGAATTCGGGCCGGAACTCCGGAAACGTGTAGGTGAATTAATTCTCATTACTTCCATAGATTCNACTTGGGTGGAGCATCTCACTGCTTTGAATGATCTAAGACAAGGGATAGGACTCAGAGCATATGCCCAAACAGATCCGTTGGTGGCATATCAACGTGAAGCGCATGACATGTGGCAGCAATATCGAGCCCGAGTACAAAACACCGTCGCGCGTCAGATCATTCGAGCTCGTCTCGTCCTTAATGATATCGATTCGACTGGAGAACGAAATAAGGGAAATCAAATAAATACAGGTCAGTCGAATNAAAATAACCAGCCATCTGAAGAAACGTTGACTCGGGCAGAGCGAAGGCGACTTCAACGATTAGAGAAAAAACAAAAGCGATAGTCGATATCGAGGGTAAGATATGGNCAATCACACTACTAACAACTCACAGTCTGAACCAGAAATCTGGCTAATATCTCAGGAAGATGATGATCAAACCTTGGATGTTACGACTGCTGTATGTTCACTCTTCGCNAACTCTGCGGCAGTCGACGGACTGAAATTATGGCANCTGATCAGAACGGNGNNCAATGANTCCGNTAATGNTGATAGTGAGNATGAAAGACAATATGAGCTCACTATAAGAAACATGTGCCTTCTGGCTCGCTCGTTTTCTGAAGCTGGATTCGTCCCAGTGCTGAGAATAAAAGTACGCTCAGAATATTATCTCGATGCATTTCGGAATTACTTGAGAGGTGGTCTACTCAGGTTAATTACAGTGTCCGAAGACGATACAGAACCGTTCGTCGATACAGGACTCCATGTGAATTCTAAAAAGTTGGACACGAAGGATTTGATGAAACTCATCGAAAACAATATCGCTGAGACTCGCATCCTGTAGCTGAGGTCTCCTGCACAGGGATTTCTGAAGTTATCATTAACTGCGAGGAAGTCTAAAAATGCCAGCAGCTCAAAAAATGCACGCCATAGACAGTCCATCGACTCAATATGGACCTCTTGCCCCCGAAGCTGCTGTCAACAAATTCATATCAATGCTTGAGAATGGATCACCTTGGTATCCGGCCCTCCTACATATAATCTCACGCTGGACTGCTCCTGATGAAATACTGAACGGTAAACTCAAGGTTTATCTTATCGATGGTGAAGCATTCGATTGGCTGGCTTTGGCGGAGCGGCTAATAATCTCTGCAGAACATCTTGTTCCAAGAGATGAGGCTGAAAGACTCGTGCTCTTCGGCATTGCGCCAGCCCTTTCACGCACTGGAGAGGATGAAATAGCCTTTGAGGCTGCTATTGGCGCCTCCAAGTATCGAGCATTCCTAAATTATCAGTATGGAGTAATCGTTGAGCAGCTCGTGTTAGCAGC
>PBOW01000014.1 GCA_002725365.1 Chloroflexota bacterium
TGTGATCCTATTGACCTGATCTATCTGACCACCCTTGAGTGACTCAATTCGAGTTTCTGGCTCAGGAAGATAGAAAAATTGGATGTTGTCGAAATAGGTGTTGCCAGAGTCCCAGTAATCTGTATTGCGTTCGAACGTAGTGGTTTCCCCAGGTACGTTACTCGTCATTTTGAAGGGACCGGAACCTACATACTTACTAATTCCCCAGTTGGTTGGATCGTCATGCTGTGGGGCTATTTTTCCCTGATAAAACGAAAGGGTATTCAGCCAAAAAGCATTGGGTGCCTCAAGAGTCATTTTGACGGTGTTTTCGTCAACGACTTCTGTACTTCCACCAGCAAGGGATCCTAATTGTCCCGCTGGAGGTGCCTCCAATGCGAAAATTCGATCGAAAGTAAATTTTACGTCCGCCGCTGTAACTGGTTCACCATCATGAAATTTATTATTTTTACGTAGTTTAAATGTGTATTCTTGTTGGTCAGGTGTCTCCCAAGACTCAGCAACACCACCCGTAATGCTCAGGTCATGCTGCTTCACTACGAGATTTTCTCCAGCCTGCCAGCCGATTGCAGCTTCTGCATCACTGGTAAAGAATGCGGGGTCAGTGTTAGCGAGTTCAATGTCAGGGGCTGAACGTAATGTTCCTCCCTTACTTCCATCTGTGCCACCAGAATCACCATCGAGCACGTTACAACCCAGTAATGAAGCACCGGCTAAGCCTGCGCCACCAATTACAGCACCTCTTACGAGGCTCCGTCGTGAGATTAATCTTTTACTCCAGTAGTTGCTTTTCAGCTGCTCGTCCATACATAACTCCTCAATCTACTATTTTAAATACACGAGGCAGCCTCGCTCAAAATTTTTGAGCTATAAAACGTACCCTTAAGTCAACTTGGACAGTCGCGAACTAAGAGCGAAAGCACATTATGCTCGTCAAGCTCGTACAGTTTCACTGTCGGCTGCGTGGGCTACCTATCGCTCTGTACCGTACTAAATTTCACATGGTATGGCAAGTCATATTGATCAAGTTTGTTGACATAAATAGTCGTCTAATGGCATTCAGACCAGACTTGATTTGGAGATCTTCAGGGTGTGGGCCTCCGCTAGGACTTAGCACAAATACGTGCTATTCATTAGCAATTACGTATTAGAGGGATGTTCCTAGAAATTCGACGGAGGTTCAAGATGTCTGGAAAATTCATTGTCGCAGTGCAAAAACCGAGGCAAATTCAGCAGGGTGGAGGCTCACAATTTAATTTAGCTGACTCTTATGAGCTCGAACGTGAGGCATTGGATCCGATTGGGGCAGAGATTGTCGAAATAGACGCTGAAACCGACGAAGAATTCATAGAGCAGGCCAAAGGCGCAGATGCAGTGATAGCAAGAGGTCGGCGCATCAACGCCGAGATTGTGGCTGGACTAGAGAACTGCGTGATTATAGGAGTCGGCAGCGTCGGCACTGATACTGTGGACGTGCAGGCTGCCACAGCAGCCGGAATACCCGTAACCAATGTCCCTGACACGTTTATTGAGGAGGTGGCAGATCATGCAATGACCTTATTGCTCGCGTCACACCGCCGGCTTTACGAGATGCGGGACATGATGTTAAGCGGAAGATTTTCAGAGGGACACCCATACTTAAGACAATTCCCTCGACTGTACGGTCAAACAATCGGACTTGTATCATTTGGCAATGTGGCGCATGCTATGGCACGAAGATGCCAGGCATTCGGCTTGCGTGTGATAGCTCATGACCCCTATGTCAGTGAAATCGAAATGACCTCAAATGGGGTCGAACCAGTTGCCTACTCTGAATTGTTTGAGAGGGCTGACTTTGTGTCTAACCACGCTCCATATAACGAGACCACACACCATATGATTTCTTCCCCACAGTTTGCTGCGATGAAGAATTCTGCTCTTTTTATCAACACTGGGCGAGGAGGGTGTCACGACGAAGATGCTCTCATAGATGCTCTGCAAAACGGTGAGATAGCTGGTGCTGGACTTGATGTTTTTGAAATCGAGCCGATCGAAAGAGAAAATCCTTTGTTAACAATGTCTAACGTGATTGTTACTCCTCATGTGGCCTCGGCTAGTTCTCGAATGATGCCTGAAGCCAGAAGAAAACTTGGACGTGAAATTGCATCTGCGCTTCTTGGCGACTGGCCAAGAAGTGCAGTAAATCCAGACGTACTGAGGAATTCGGGACTTAGAAGATGGCAGCCCATGCCTATGGGGCGAGGCCCGAATCGCTAAACGAGTTGCAAACTAGTTTTGCTGAAGGTTCAGTTAGTCACGTCGAGAATTTCCAAGGAGATTTCACCCCTTGGTGCTTGAAATCTGGCTACGTCACCAGGTGCCAGGTCGAATAATGCCTCACCCATCGGTGATTCGATCGATATATGAGTCGGAGGATTAGCCTCAACATGGGATACCAGTACGATTTCACGTTCCTTGCCGTTTGCATCCTTTATTCGGATTTTTGAACCCAGACCAGTCTTACCATCAGTTCTATTACCTTGAATGACTGCGTTATGAATTTGTGCCTCCAGGTCTCTGATAGCGGACTGTAGTTTGGACATTTCTTCCCGGGCAGCATGGAGAGGAGCGTTTTCGCTAAAGTCACCATCAGCTCGAGTTCTGTTCAGCTCTTGCGATAATGCCGGTACCTGGGCATTGAGCTCGACGAGTCGTTGCTGCATTTTTTGGAGGTCTTCTTCTGTTACTAATACGGCTTCCGAGTTATTTGCATCTGCCATTTTCATAAGCCTTTCGTTGAGGTTTTTACCAACAAATTACCAATATTGAATATTTCGAATAACGATTATGTTCTAGAGTGTGGTTCACGAGGATACACGATGAGTAATTCAATTGTCTCACAAGAGCTCACCCGCGGAGTGCCCACAAAATATTTGACTCCGAAATTACTGGCGGCTTTCGAAGCCTATTTATCAAAGCTAATGGAAGTGAATACCACTGCTGGGTTTACGTCACTGACAGATCCTAGTGTGATCGTACAACGCCATTTTGTTGAGCCAGTTGGTCTTTTGCATCTTCTGCTAGAGAGAGAGCACATTACTGCCGATTCCTTGTGCGATGTTGCTGACATTGGTACTGGCGGAGGGTTCCCGTCGGTTCCTATGGCACTAGTACACGGCGGTATGAAATTGAGTTTAATCGAGTCCAATAAAAGGAAAGCAGATTCACTTCGCCAGATATTAGAAATGCTGGAACAGTTTGGACTTCTAAGCGAACCAAACGTGTTCAGTGACAGAGTGGAAACCATCAGTAGATTCCCTGAATGTCGTGGCATGCACGACGTAGTCGTTTCCAGGGCCGTCGCCCGAGTTAACGTAATGATCGAGTATGCACTACCACTCCTCAAAGTAGATGGAATATTGGCGCTTGTTAAAGGTTCTCGGAGCGATCAAGAAATTCAAGACGCTCAGAATGCCTTGCAAGTAGTGGGCGGCGAGCTCGTTGAAAAGATAGAGTTGCCATTCACGGACAGTGTAGAAAACCAGTATGTCATCTTGATACAAAAGAAAAGAGCTACTGATGATCGCTACCCTCGCAGACCTGGGATACCTATCAAGCGACCGTTATAGCTGTTTCACTCGTGTCTAGAGGCGATATATTTCATCCACGATCATTGATAAAAACAATGCAGTTAAATACAGGGTCGAATAACGAAACATAAGTCGAGTGAACCGGACCGTATCACCTTGCAAAAGTCTCAGAGAAATATACAGAAATCCCAGACCTGTCAGTAATGCGGTAAGTATGTAAATCAGCCCCATAGATCCTATGAAGAAAAAAGCGACTGTTGACGCAACAGTCAGGCAGGCCCAAAGTAAGATTTGATTTTTTGTGTATTGGTTGCCAAGAACATTTGGTGCCATGGGAATATTCGCTCTTTTATAATCTTCTGATAAACCAATAGCTAGAGCCCAGAAATGCGGTGGTTGCCAACAAAATACTATGAGAAATAGTAGAAGTCCCTCGATAGCAATCTGATCAGTGACCGCGGTCCATCCTATTAGAGGAGGCATTGCACCGGCGATACCCCCTAAAACGGTATTGTGGACGGTTTTTCGCTTCAGGATCACACTGTATATAAGTGCATAAAATACGAATGCAAAGAGGGAAAGCATTGCAGACAGTGGATTGACCATTAGCCACATCCATACGGTGCTAAAACCTCCGAGTGACAGACCTAGCGTCGTTGCAGTGCGAGCACTTATGGTTCCTCGAGGTAGCGGTCGGTTCTGCGTACGCTGCATTACTCCGTCAATTTCCCCGTCGATTGCCATATTTATCGAAGACGCGCCTCCAGCGGATGCGATACCGCCGAATATAGTTGCTATTACCAGCTGCCAGCCTGGCCAAGTTCCTTCAGCCAAATACATCGCTGGAATGGTTGTTATCAACAATAAAAGGACAATCGATGGCTTCATCAATGTGACGTAGTCTTTAAGCAGAGTGCCACGACTGGGCTTCATCGATGATTCTGAGAGGGTGTCTGACTGAATAGTCGATTTCATCAATAGTTAGGGTTCCCGCTTATTGTTTTCACGAGAAGCATAACTCAAAAGAGGTAGATACTCAGCAAAAGTATGGGATACCGGCTAAGAGTCGTCCGACTCTTGGTCATTTTCTATTTGTTCTATCTCGGTTCGTAGTGTTCGGATTCTTAGCTGTAAGATTATCAGATAGGTAAACAGACCCGCCCAGAATACGGCGAAGCCAGCGAATAGAAAATTAATAGCAGACATTGCAACCTCTAAATTCTTACTTGGTATTAACGAACCCGACCCTTGATTTTCAATAATCGTTGCGATAGGAGCTCTGTTTCAACTCCTAGAACAATAAACCAAACTGCGACTAATAATACGGCGGCTACAGAGAACAAAGTCACTAACAGCATTTCTGTAGGGAGGGCTGGGTCTAGACGAGAGACAATTGGTTGTGGGTGGAGTGTTCGCCACCAACGCACGGACATATGAATAAGAGGCACATCTAGAAATCCGATGATTGCATAGACCGAGCAGAACCGAGCTACTCTTTCGTTATCCAATTCACTGGATTTTCGGGCTACTAGGTAAGCGGCAAATATCAGAAAAAGTATCAAGGTTGTAGTAATTCGAGGGTCCCATTGCCAGTAGACACCCCATATTGGCCGGCCCCACAAAGCTCCTGTGATGAGCGTCAGAGCTGTGAATATTAAACCGACGAGTGCGGCTGCCTGCGCTCCAGCGTCCCACTTGAAGTCTCGCGTGATTAGAAACAGAGCCGAACAAACAGCTGTAATCCCAAAAGATAGGTATGATGCCAACGCCGAGGGTAGGTGAACGTACAGTAATCTTTGTACATCGCCCTCAACTACTTCTGTAGGAGCTGAAACGAGCGCCAGACCCGCCATTACAGTGATTGCAACACCTACTACGGGCGGTAATACTGTCCAGCGCAAGTTATACAAAGTGTTCAAGTTCATAGGAATACTATCTCAATTATTTTCTCAATCAGCCAGCGGGAACATCAATGCAGAAATTAGAGTGGTCCAGATCGCAAATAGCACAAGTAACATCATCCACGGCGCTCCATCGGGAGTCTCATCGAGCGCTGAGGCAGTCGCTTCGACACAGGCGATCAGCAAGGGTACCAGCAGCGGGAGGGCCATGACAGGCAGCATGAGGTTCGTACTTTTTGAACCGAAACTTAGTGCAGATAGAAGGGTGGTCAATGAGCAGTAACCGAGCGTACCCAGAAGCACGATCATGATTATGTTTATTTGAAAAATATCCTCATTGAACAATACTGTGGCACCCAAGAGTACGGGAATCTGTATCGCAGCTAGTTGGACAAAATTCGAAATTGTTTTCGAAAGATAAACAATTGTTGGGTGGACAGGGCTTATTCGTAAAGCATCTAGTACACCATTTTCACGATCTGCATGGAAAGATTGGCTCGCAGAAAAGATGCCAGCAAAGAGAAATACCGTCCAAATAACTCCTGGTAAAAGTGAGACAACAACCCCAGAAGCAAGATCAAGCGCAAAGGAATAGATCAGGAGCGCAGCACATGCAAACAGCGCAGTGGTCAACCACGCCGATTTCTCACGCCATGTCAATTTCAGATCGGCTACGGTGAGGCTGATAAGACAAGAGTATTGATAAGCAAGATCCATCAGTAAGTCACACTTTCCACTAACTTGCCGTCGTCGACTCGTATCATCCCGGTCGCCCAATCATTTATCCGCTCTGTTCTGTGAGTGGCCGAAAGCACCGTGATTTGCCTTTGTGAATCGGGTTTTAAAATCAGCTGGTCGAGGAGGTCTAGTCCGTTCGCATCTAGGCCGATCTCTGGTTCATCCAATAGTAAAACCAGCGGCTTGTTTAATAAACATTTAGCTATCATTAGGCGTTGTTTTTGTCCTCTGGAGAACTCGCCGATGCGTGCTGACACTTTTCTTGATAAGCCTACCTGCTTCAGGACTTCTCTGATTCGGAGATCTGCGTCACCTACCTTGTAAAGTTTTGCAAATAAGTTCAGTTCCTCTATTGGGGAAAAGTTTGTGTGGAGCATCGGTTGATGCTGCATGACACCAATCAACCCTCTGAGCTCATTAGGATTTTTTACAACATCATATCCATGGACCCAGGCTTGACCGTCTGACGGTTTGAGAAGTGTATTGAGTAATGAGAGGAGAGTTGTCTTACCAGACCCGTTATTGCCGATGAGAGCAATTCTTTCTCCACGTTTTATTTCCAGAGATACATCTACAAGGGCCGGTGTGCCCTGAAATCGCTTTGTGAGATGGCTTGTTTTTATTGATATTTCAGTCATGAGTTATCTTTGCGTACGCTTGAGTCTGAATAATAATGTGTATCCGATGGCAAGCGGAAATATTATTGAGGCTCCGGTCCACATCCAGAGGAGAAGATTTACGCCTCCAATACCTAGACTCACTCTGATCTCTTCACCGTACGATTCGACAAAATAAAGAATCACTTCGTCAGCTGAGCGGCCAGCTGCCAGCTGCTCTCTTATCGACTGCTTCATATCGTTACAGATAGCAAGGCCACAGGTGCTTAATTTCTCGTTCGCACACACGGGGCAGCGTAACTGTTCCTCTATTGAGAGTGCTTGAGAACTGATATCTGTTTCAGGTGTCTGAGATTCCACTGTTTTCTCGAAGAAAACAAACGCACTCAGGGTTGATATCGCTCCGAGAACCAAAATGCGTAGACCAAAATGTTTCATGTTCAGGCCGCTCGTATTTTTTTCTCGGGTGTGAAGCACATAAATAACCCGGCTATATAGATCCCTGCACCTATCCAAAGCCACTGGACCAGCGGTTTGATAATAATTTGAATTTCAGCGACCTTTTCTTCGTTCCAGCCTTGGGTAAATACGTAAACATCGCGCAACAGATTGCTGTTTATATCGACGATCGATACAGGTTGGTCAGGGGCCACAAAAAAGAATCGTCTGCCTGGTCTGAGTGTATCGACAACGGAGTTCGAGCCAGGCTCACGCATTTCGATGTTTGTTCCCGCCTCTATTTCAATACCGTTTACGTTTGGCCTGTTGCCCCAGAGGTCTGTGTACTCAAACGCATAGGATCCCGCTACGAACTGTTCGCCAGGAGATACGATCACTCGTGCACGTTCCTCCATGATGCTCGATCCGATAATACCCAGTGCCATAATTGCTAGTCCAACGTGTGCGAAATACCCCCCGTATCGTCGCATCAGAGACATTNTGNTNGTAATGAGGGNTTTGTCAGATGTTTGAANAGTCTCTCTACTGCCAGTAAAAATAGTCTGTANGTGTCCCNCTATGATGAACAACGCGAAAAATACGCTAGTGACTCCAAGTGCACCGCGCAGACCATAAACAACAAACGTCACGAGTCCCAGTAGCGCGAGTAAAGAAGGTAATCTGACTTCTTGGATGAAATGGTGTTTTGGAGTGTTCCTCCATAAGAGGTGAACAGTGAGACTAAGTAAGAGGAGTAGCACCACTAATAGTGGTCCCACAGTGTCTACAAAGAAAGGCGGCCCTACNACAACTCGGGCACCNTTCAGAATTTCCGTAACCACGGGGAAAATAGTTGCCCCAAATATCACGAGTCCAATTGCAACCATCAGAAAATTATTAAAGATGAGGCCAGTCTCCCTAGAGCTAAAGGATTGATATTCGATGCTACCTCCTTCATCGGGTCGATTTATTGCGGCCACCACTAGTGGTGTGAGCAGAGCTAGCCCAAGTAGCCCAAGGAAATAAGGACCTATTTCTGATTGGGCAAATGAGTGTACCGATGCTATTAATCCTGACCGCACATTGAAAGTACCGAATATTGCCAAAGCGAAGCTCATACAAGNGGCTATCAGTATCCAANGTTTAAATGCCCCTGAACGCTTGTAAATCGGATACAGATGTAAGAATGTTACGAGCGGTAACAATGGAAGAAGAGCACAGTTTTCTACTGGGTCCCAGCCCCAATATCCGCCCCATCCAAGTACCGTATAGGCCCACCAAGCCCCCAAAAAATTACCAGCAGACAACACCAGTAGGGAGATTAAGCTCCATTTTCTGAGTTGAGCCATATCTTCAGTACTGTTCTTCCCTCTGATGATCGCACCGAACGCTAGTGCGAAAGGTACACCGGTGCTTGCTAGTCCAGTTAGGAGCATGGGCGGATGGATCAGCATCGTTGGGTCAACTAGTAATGGGTTAAGGCCTATTCCTTCGGTGAAATCACCGCTACTTGACGCAAATGGAGAGTCCAGCCATACCAAAGGAATAAGAAAGAGAACCACTATCACCGAGAGAATCGTATGCGTGAGTGCATCTTTGGAAGATTGTGAACTGAAATTTTGTAGGAGTAATCCGATGGCAATGACAAGACTCCAGATCAGCAGCGAGCCGGCCTGTCCAGAATAAAACGCAGCCAATTTGTAAGGAGTTTGCATTTGGCTGGACGANTGTTCAACGACATAAAGCAAACTGAAGTCATCGGTCAGGAGACAAAACACTAACATGCTGCTGGCGACAGCAATTGTGGTGACAAGAATCACTCCACACACCCGCAGCACGGTGAATTGNTTACTTAAGATGTTTGGTCTTGCCAANGTTATGTAGAGACCGAAGAATACTCCGAAGATCCCCGTGACCAGACTAAGGATCAGCGCGGATTGACCTATGAACTGTGTCAGATTCAGAGACACTAATATACTTTCCTATCGCATTAGCGCTGACGTTATTTTTCTTCCTCATCGGATGTACTCTTGGGCTTTACGAAGTTCGACGATATTGATTCCTCAGGGACTTCACCCGCAAAAAATTCNTTTTCATGCTTGATAATGATTTGATCGCCAGCGATGTAATCGATCTCTCCCAGACCCTCAACGAGGACTAAGGCATACGGTCCAAAAAGGTTGGGTACCACTTGACCGCTGAATTCGACTGCGATCCGGTCATTTATATCGCCTACGATATCGAATCGTAAGAGCCTGCCATCCTGGTTGACTATCGAACCTTCCACAACTCGTCCAGCTACTCTAACTCTTTTTCCAACATTTGCTTCATCAAGTAGGTACTCGCTGGGGGTTAAGTAATATGACAAATTTGAGGTTGCTGCTCGTGCGACTAATACACTTATGGCTCCGATTGATATCAGAATAACGAGCAATAGTGTCGTGCCGGGTCCAAGTTTAAAAGTTTTCAAAATGCAGATTCCAACATTATCTCAGGATTGTCTAGCCATCTGAATTCACTAATAAGTCAAGGAGTTCTTTCAGATTATTTTCAGACAACTCGCCGTCGTACCTTTTAAATATACGTAAGTCTGGCGACAGAAGCAGCATTGTGGGGAGACCTCGGATTCCGTAGTCGATGTGGATACGTCTTTTGGCATCCAAGATTACAGGGAAGCTAACTGGGTATTCCTCAGCAAATTTCCTGGCGTCGGATTCAGGCTCCCAGATATTGATCGCCAGAAACTCAACATTCTGAGCCTTATATTCCTCATAAAGTGATTCCATAAATACGGCCTCACGTTTGCACGGGGCACACCAAGATGCTCTGAACGAAATTAGTACGTACTTGTCTGTGAGACTGTCAGAGCTGAAGAAATTCTCTTCTTTGGCAGATGTTTCTGAACCCCCAATCATCACTCCTTCAAAATTTGCTGCTGTTGCTCCTGCTGGTGCTGCACTTTGGAGAACTGAGAATTCGGTCTGCTCTGAACGAATCAGCGAGAGCGCAAATAATCCGATGAACGCTAGCGAACCAATGAGTATTAACCATACTGTTTGACGACTACTGATCAATTGAAGTGCACCTACCTCACCGCAGTATTTTACAGGTAAGCCTTAAATATTTGACTCTGGGCAAACCTTGTGAATACTCCTCAAGCTGGGTCGAACCATACCGAGATGCGATGTTAGACTATCTAACAAGGTCATTTAGTGATAAAAAGTTGCTGCGTACTTAAAAAGATCGTTTAAGAAGGTCAATTCCTTGGGGAGGGAACGATGACAAGTCGCTCGAGACAGATTGTTACCATTGCCGGGTCTCTAATACTCGTNGCATTTGTAACTTGGTTACTATTCATTGCATTNGANGAATCAGCAGTGGATAACAGAATGAGNNCTCTGAATCCGTTATCCTGGCAGGCTCAGCGTTATCACGATGTNTATGANCTNGTCTGGTGGCTGTCTGGGGCCGTNTTCGTTGCAATAATGGCGGCGACCCTNATACTNAGTATTCTNTACCGCGAGCGNCCAGGTAATGAGCCAAGACGNGATATTCATGGCAATACNCGNNTGGAGATNCTCTGGACGATNATNCCNATCATAATTGTATTAATCATGGTTGTTCCNACCTTTAGTGCTGTGATCGCNGTGGAGGCAGATGCAGATGAAGGCGCGCTCGAGGTTACNGCAACTGGNCATCAGTGGTGGTTTGAGTTCACGTATCACGATGAAGACGGCAACGAAATGTTCAGGACCGCGAATGAAATGCACGTGCCGGTTGGTAGAGCNGTAAATGTTAGCCTGCAGTCCAATGACGTGATACACGCGTTCTGGGTTCCTGCACTGTTCGGTAAAAAAGATATGATGCCAGGCCACAATAACAGGCTTTGGTTCACACCTAATGCCGGAACTGAAGGTATGCACTATGGCCAGTGTGTCGAGTATTGTGGCGATTCCCATGCCAATATGCGATTTAGGATATTTGTCGATTCGGAAGAAGACTATGACCAATGGGTAGCCAATCAAATGAGTGATGCTAGCTGGTCGAATGATGAATTAGTTCAGGCGGGTAGAGAGCTTTTCGTAGCGAAGGGTTGCAACTCGTGTCATCAAGTTGCGTACAGCAAAGACGACGCACCCGATTGGCTCATTCCACCTGCGGTGGCGGCTATCGGTCCAAACTTGAGTCATCTTGCTAGCCGCACCACTATTGCTTCGGCATTGCTGGATAGGGATGAAGCCTCCATGCGAGAGTGGTTGGCTAACCCTCCTGCTGTTAAACCAGGGTCACGGATGCCAAATCTTGAACTAACTGAGGACGAGATAACCAAGCTCATTGCGATGTTGGACAGCCTCGAATAGATAGACGTTAAGAGCTCCAAAGAAAGAAGAAAGGACTGATGAATGGCTACAGCTACTGACAGTATAGGTACCACTCAAAATGACCAGTCAAAAGTATGGGAGTGGTTGACCACTGTCGATCACAAAAAAATAGGTACGATGTATGGGATTACCGGTTTTACCTATTTTCTCATTTCCGGTGTTACGGCCTTAGCGATACGAACACAGTTGGCTGTGCCACGCGGAGAGGTATTAAGCGCAGAACTATACAATCAGTTTTTTACAATGCACGCCCTAATGATGATTTTTTTGGCAATCATGCCGATGGGTGCCTCTTTCTTTAATTACTTCATCCCGTTACATATTGGTGCCCGTGATGTGGCCTTCCCTAGATTGAACGCACTTTCTTATTGGGTGTTTTTGTCGGGTTCACTAATTTTATTCTCGTCATTTTTCTTAGGCGGGGCTCCAGATGCCGGATGGTTTGCCTATGCTCCACTGACTGACATTGAGTACTCTGTTGGGTCTGGCATGGACTATTACAGTGTCGGACTGATTATTCTAGGATTGTCGTCTCTAATGGCGTCACTTAACTTTGCCGTCACGATTTTGAATATGCGTGCACCTGGTATGACAATGATGCGGCTACCGGTATATATGTGGATGACCTTGGTCGTGTCTTTCCTTCTTATTCTATCCCTGCCAATCGTTACGGTTGCGCTAGTGATGTTGTACTTTGATCGTAATTTCACGACCAACTTTTTTACTCCTGAGACAGGGGGTGACCCGGTACTTTGGCAGCACCTATTTTGGCTGTTTGGCCATCCTGAAGTATATGTACTGATTCTTCCTTCGATGGGGATCGTGTCAGAGGTGATTCCGGTATTTTCACGTAAACCCTTATTTGGCTATGCAGCGATCGTTTTCGCGGGAGCCTCCATTGGTGTGCTCGGGTTCGGGGTATGGGCCCATCACATGTTTACTACGGGATTGGGTACTGTCCCAGCACTAGTCTTTAGTGCGACCACTATGGGAATTGGTGTCCCCACAGGGGTGAAAATCTTCAACTGGCTTTCGACGATGTACGGAGGCAGTATACGTTTCACGACTGCCATGTATTTCTCAGTGGCATTTATTGCGTTGTTCACGATTGGTGGTATCTCAGGTGTTATGCATGCTGGCCCCGCTGTTGATTCTCAGCATCAGGATACCTACTTTGTAGTGGCTCACATCCACTATGTACTCTTTGGCGGCGCGATCATGGGTATATTCTCTGGAATTTTCTATTGGTTCCCCAAAATGACCGGCCGTTTCCTAAGTGAGACCCTTGGTAAGTGGTCGTTCTGGGTCATGTTCGCTGGAATGAATCTCACCTTTTTCCCTATGCATTTCCTTGGGGTATCTGGAATGCCTAGACGGATCTATACGTATGATGAGGGCTTTGGTTGGGAAGCATGGAATATGGCTGCCACAATCGGGTCATATCTCATTGCGGTCAGCGTTCTTATCTTCTTAGTTAACTTTTTCCGAACCATGCGCCAAGAGCCGACTGCCCCCGATAATCCATGGGATGGCTCGACTCTAGAATGGGCTACGAGTAGTCCGCCACCTGAGCATGACTTTGATGTGGTACCTGAAGTCCATTCCTCTACACCACTATGGACCAATCGGGATATGGGCATAGCCCCCCCCGAAGTGCCAGAAAATAATCATATCCACCTGCCACCGCCATCATATATGCCCTTGATACTGGCTATTGGTATTGGCGTTCTTGCAGTCGGTCTACTCTCCCATCTTGCGTTAGTTGGAATTGGGGTCGCAGTAGCAATTTATGGAATCTGGGGATGGACTCTAGAGCCTACCGAGTAGTCGGTGACACTCGAGTGACAAAATAAGAGGAGATTACATGGCCGCCGCAACACATGAGACTCAGCATCATACGAGCATGGGAGTGGATAACCGAAAGCTTCTGATGTGGATTTTTCTTGCATCTGAATGTTTGTTTTTTGGGAGTTTGCTCTCAACCTATCTCATATTCAAGGGAGAATCTCTGAGTGGTCCAGGGACAGATATTTTTGCCTTTGAGATTACATCCATCTCGACGTTTGTTCTTCTTATGAGTAGTTTATCGATGGTGCTTGCTGTGTATGGTGCCCAACATGGTCGAGTAGGACTCATGAAGGGAATGCTGCTAGTAACTATTGTTTTGGGCCTGATATTTCTTGGTTTTCAGGTATATGAATTCCGGCATTTTGGTTCAGTAGGCCTGAATTTGTCGACTAACCAGTTCGGAGCATCATTCTATCTGCTTACAGGTTTTCACGGATGCCACGTCGGTGTAGGGGTACTGTATTTGTCCTCGCTGCTTCTTGGAGCTTTCCGAAGGAATGGAATTGGTAAAGAAACTCCTCTATATGTGGACATAGGTGGCCTGTATTGGCACTTTGTGGATATTGTTTGGATCGTACTGTTCACAGTTGTGTATCTGATCCCTGCGTATTAGGGAATGCATGCGTTACAGTACTGATTAATAAGGAGACAAGACAAGATGGCTGAATCTCATATCGAAGAATCTCACGACGAACATCCTACAACGACCATCCGACAGTACCTTTTGATTGGCCTAATACTGTCGGTGATAACGGCTGTGGAGCTCGTCATGTCTCTATACGAGGAAGAGCTTGGCGTTGTTTTGATACCTGGGCTCTTGATTTTTTCAGCGATTAAATTCTATATCGTCGTTGCTATGTTCATGCATTTGAAATTCGACTCTATTCACTTCACTCGAATGTTTGTATTCGGTTTTGTACTAGCGACGGCGTTGCTATTGGCTGTAGTCGTTCTCTTCGCCACGGACGCTACCGATGCGATTGGTGGTGGTTTTGTTGGTGATCCGATAGAGCACAAAGACGACCACTAAATATTTTCTTGACCTCGCTACGTTGATTCTGGTCTGACTAAAGTGGCTCAAGTCTGGAGTACCTTTTGAGGGAATTCGATGAGCAGCTGGATGTTAGCTTCCAGTTTCCAGGGCACGTTGGCGTCGAACACGAACTGGGAGACTCTGTTTGGTCGCATTGGAACTTCGATCCTGAACTTCTAATCCCATTTGTAATTCTGTCTTTTTTTTATATTCGGGGTTTAACAAGATGGGAAGGGAGAACACGTGACCATCCCTGGTGGAGAACAGCTCTCTATTTCCTAGGATGGTTAGTTCTCCTGGGTGCAGTTGAATCCCCTTTAGATTTTCTTGCTGAAAGACATTTTTTTGCTCATATGATCCAGCATGAATTACTGATAATGGTTGGAATGCCTTTGACCTTACTTGGAGCCCCGACCACGCCTGTGAGTCGCGGATTGCCTAATTTAATTAGGCGCTATCTGGTTTCACCAACGATGAGATCTTTTTTCTTCAAGCTCGGGCGAGCACTTTTTCTAAGTCCGATTATTGCTGGAGTCTTGGTTAATGCAGTGATCATTGCGTGGCATATCCCGGATATGTATAACTTAGTTTTAACGAGCAACGCGATCCATAGAATTCAGCATCTGAGCTTTCTCATTGTGGCCTGGCTTTTTTGGTGGAATGTCATTGATCCCAAGCCGCTGCATGCCCGCATGGCTCTCCCGATGAGAGCCATATTTATCTTTTTGACCGGGATGCCGAAACACGTAGTGGGCGCGTTCCTTGTCTTTTCATCAACCTTCTTCTATACCGGTTACTTGGAATTTGCTCCCGTTTTCACCTCTATTAGCCCAGCAGATGACCAGACTCTTGGTGGACTGATTATGTGGGTTGGTGCGTTATCAATTCACCTAACGGCGATGGGGCTAACAATTTTCATTTGGATGCGCAGACAGCAGATCGCACAGCAAAGACATTTGCTTGAACTGCAGGGCAATGATTGACGGGAGACTGTTAGTTGCCTAGGATTGAATTCCAGGGTTTGTTTGCGTACAATATACGCAAAGTAGAATGATAGGGCAACAGATGAAATCTTTTCGAGTCTCTCTCGCGCAGATTAATACAACAGTGGGCGATTTTGAGCGCAACATCGACCTTATATTGACGAACGCTAGGGCTGCTTCTGATTTAGGTGCTGAACTAGTGGTATTTCCAGAACTTGCAATTTGTGGATACCCGCCTGAGGACCTACTTCTACGCTCTGCATTCATTGACGACGCACGAAGCGCATTAAATCAGCTCGCCGATGATGCGCGAGGCATGCCTCCACTCGTTGTTGGGTCACTTCATTTTGACAGGCATCTATATAACAGCGCCTCGGTCCTCCATGAGGGAGCGGTTATAGCTGATTACCATAAGCAACGGCTTCCGAATTATGGAGTCTTCGATGAGGAGAGATATTTTCAAGCTGGTGATTCATCATTGATTTGTAATATCTCTGATGTGGATGTGGGAGTGAATATTTGTGAAGATATCTGGTATCCAGACGGACCTATTTCTGACGTTGCGCTTGCCGGTGCGCAGGTAGTGGTTAACATAAACGCTTCTCCGTTTTCAGCCAACAGGTCACAGCTTCGGGAAAGAATGATTTCAACGCGTGCNATGGATCACACNGTGGCTTTGGTCTATGTNAATCAAGTTGGNGGACAGGANGANTTGGTATTNGATGGGAATTCNTTTGTTGCNTTGGCCGATGGAGAAATANTNGCCAGAGCTAAGTCGTTTGANGANGATCTTCTAACNGTNGATATNGANTTAGAGGATGTTCGACAAAAGCAACTACACGATTCACGACTCCGGCAAATGCGATCNCAGGATTCACTTNTGGAAGANCCAGCATGCGATTTTGTNAGAATTAACACTGAGGTGATNCCGAAACCTCCGATTCTAAGANGTCCAGAAGTAGAGACAGATCCCAACAAAGAGATCTATCAGGCANTAGTGACTGGCACCAGAGATTACATTGNNAAAAGNGGATTTGAGAAAGTGTTCGTCGCGNTATCTGGCGGAATCGATTCAGCNCTAGTAGCAGCGATCGCCGTTGATGCGCTGGGACCGGAAAAAGTGACGGGGGTATCACTACCATCCCGATACTCTTCGGAAGGTTCAGTGTCTGATGCGGTCGATCTTGCCGAGAACCTCNGGATACCTCTTCTGTCGATACCGATTGAAAATATACATGGACCCACCTTNGACCTACTTCTACCGGANTTTCGAAATCTGGGCGATCCTGATCCTGGAGTGGCCGGNGAAAATATCCAGTCGCGAATCCGTGGTCTGATCATGATGGCCTTGTCCAATCACACCAACGGATCAATGGTATTAACTACAGGCAACAAAAGTGAGTATGCCTGTGGCTACGCCACATTGTACGGTGACATGGTAGGAGGCTTTGCTGTAATTAAGGATGTCCCAAAGAGCTTAGTCTGGGAACTCTCGCGATGGAGGAATACGGTAAGTCNTGTTATCCCCGAGAATTCGATAACGAAAGAGCCCTCCGCGGAATTGCGGCCCGATCAGGTAGATTCTGACTCGCTACCTCCNTATGACATCCTCGATCCCATAATCGAATACTACGTCGAAGACGACCTCTCGCTGGAAGCCATAATTGCCAAGGGTTTCGATGCCGAANTTGTTAGACGAACCATTGGAATGATTAATCGGAATGAATATAAGCGGCGTCAGTCGCCCCCAGGTGTAAAAATTACCAGCAGAGCATTTGGCCGTGATAGACGATTACCCCTTGCTACACGATACACGGCAGTCTAATTTTTTGTGCGTGCCTTATCCACTATCGCAAGCATGGCTCGAGTTGCGGCAACGTCGTGAACGCGAATAATATTGGCGCCGTTCTGAACCGCGATGGCGTTGAAAGCTAGTGACGCACTAAGTAACCCTTCTGTATCTTGACGATCTCCTTGATTCATAAGTTCGGATAGGAATCCCTTTCGGGAAGCTGATATAAGTATNGGTCGGTTCAAGGAAGATAACTCCGTTATCCCTTTCAATAGCTTCAAGTTATCTTCAGGACTTTTGGCAAAACCAAAACCAGGATCAAGCCAACACTCTTGGCCCGTTTCGTTTACGAATGTGTCACGAGCTTTGCTTAAAAACAGCATCACCTCTTGTTGGATATTCTCATATTGTTGGTTAACTGACCGATGATGCTTAGGTGCTCCACGCATATGCATTAAGCAAGCGGGAATTCCATGCAACGTTGAAACTTGTCTCATTGCAGAGTCTTGGCCGCCAGTGACATCGTTAATCAAATGGACACCCGATTCTGCAGCCTGTTGAGCCACAGAGTGGGTCCAGGTATCCACAGATGTGGCNATACCTCGAGCAGCAAGCGATCTAATTACCAAACTAACTCGTTCACCCTCTTCCTCGTGTGAGATATCCCGGGCTCCAGTGGCTGTGGAATGTGCTCCGACATCTATGATGTCNGCACCTTNTTGAACCAGGATGAGCGCTCGTTCCACGGCGCGCTCCTTATTCACTCTCGAAAAAGCAATAGGGGAATCATCAGAGACATTGAGAATACCCATTATTGCCGTTCGGTCACTTGTGTCGATCTCGATATCGCGCATTCTCAATAGCATGTTTCCAGTTTAGACCTATAAGGCTCTAGACTGAGCAGATGGTGTATCCGACTGGTCGCGAGGTGAATTCAGACGATCCAGCTATCGCTGGCGGACAGATTCTGTTTGCGACTAGTCCAACGGCTGACACGATTGAGCCAGCTCCCGATCAGGACCCATTCGAGTCTTTCCGGTCTGAATTTTGTGCACTCATAAATATTCCTATTTCAAGTACAGTAATCTTTCCGTCATATCAGGAAGCCACGAGAAATATTTGTAGCTTAGTGTCAGAGAGCACAGTTGCCGAAGACCCAACCTTACTTGTTTCTGCTTTTGGCTTGCCCAAGTTTGCAAGACATCTAAAAGAGTCTGACTTGAACTATCAATTTGTTGATATTGAGCCGGACAGCTACGGAATTTCTCCAAGAGGTATTGTTCAGAAAATAGAAGATATCCCAGGTGTAGCTGGAATTGTGATAGGACATCCGTTTGGGCACCCTGCCAATATGCCCGCACTAGAGAGAATTTCTTCCGACTACAGTATTCCGTTGATTCAGGATTGCTCGAGTGCCTTCCTTGCTGAGTCACAGGGAATGCCTGTTGGTAAGACTGGATATGCGTCTATATTTTCTTTACCTCAAGCGCTTGGAGTTGAGGGGTATTCCCCTGAGCTTGATGATTTGACCCTTGTCATATTTGAGGATTCTGATGAGACAAGGCCACTGGGATTATCTGCTAACACGGCGAATACAAATCAGCGCGAAACTGTGGGAATTCTCTTGACAGCACTTCGCGATTTTCCCGATCAACTTCATCGACGTCGTTCAATGATTTGGGAATTGAACGCAAGATTACGAGGAATAGCTTCGGTTGCGAGAATGTCTCATGGCCGGAGAATTCAGCATGCATATTCCAAGTTTTCTCTAAAAATACGTGGTCCTGGCTGGAAAGAAGACCTGGAAACTTCAATTAGGGCATTTCAAGTTGAGAATCTTGAGTTTTCAAGTGCAAACAGTGAACTATCACTTAGTCAGGCCGGTATGGACAGTTCAGATCAGTTCCCCGTAGCATTACGAACTGCCCGAGATTCAATCATGTTGGACTTGCACAATGGTTTTAGCGAGAGTGATGTCGATAGAATAAGCTTTGTTACTAGGCGAATCGTGAGTTGGGCATGCCGGTCCTAAATCACATTAATGGACTCTGAAATAATGGCGAAACTCCCAGAAGATCTATTAGTAGGTATCGAGGTCCATCGGGATGCCATATCGGTAGAGCTCGCCAACACATCGTTGCATATCATCGCCAAAGAGCGGATAGAAATAGGTGATCGACTCGATCATGAAGAACTTGATTGGATAATTGGTGGCGCCATCGCAATGTCATTTGCTTTGGAGGGTAACAAGCGGTCCGCAGCAGCGATTTGTATTGCCTGTGATGGGTTCGTAGATGAAGCTTCGGGTCGGATTGTAGAGTCCCGTAATAATGCAATGGGCAGTGGGCTGGATATCGTGGGGGGGCTGAGAAAGCATATTGATACTCCAGTTATGGTTGTCGATCGCGCAAAAGTAATAATGCGGCAGCAAATCCGGGATCAAATGGAATCGGGAGAAGTAAGTGCCGTTAGTCTAGATGTCACTGATGATCGAGTAGTTTTTATCACTGTCTCAACTAAAAGAATGTTTTTGAATGCGTCTGATGAGGTTAATATTTCCAAGACACTGCCTGGTTTAGTNGGGTCACCAGATGTCGATGAGTACGCTGCCGACATAAGTCAACGACTTGCGCCGGTGATGGAATATNTGGCGCCTGAATTATTCCTGTTGAGTGCCCCTGAGTCAGCGCAGAATTCCTTGATGGAAAAGCTCTCCTCTACTTTTCCCAACTCGCAGNTTAGTGTGAATGAGGTGCCAAGTGAATCAATTACGTCGAGTTGTCTCAAATTGGCGCTCACACTAAGCAACGAGAAAAGATTACTTTGACATTTTATATTAAAACTCGCGGCGATTTTGTTTTTCGTTGTTTTTCACTTACGATAGCAGGACTGAATTAGCAAAAAATTAAATGAGTTGTGGAGTATGACGATGAGTGACAGCGTCAAAGAGAATCAGAACTACGATGTGGTTATTGTTGGAGCGGGATTTGCTGGANTGTACATGCTCCACAGGATGCATCAGGCTGGACGTACCGCTCGAGTTTTCGAGGCCGGAAGTGGCGTAGGTGGTACTTGGTACTGGAACAGATATCCAGGTGCTCGCTGTGACATCCAGAGTATGGAATATTCATACTCTTTCTCTGAGGAATTGCAACAGGACTGGGAATGGCCTGAAAAATATTCAGCACAACCAGATATTGAGAAATACGCTAATCATGTCGCTGACAGATTTAATCTGCGGCCAGATATTCAATTTGATACTCGTGTTACTGAAGCATCATTTGACGATGACGACAGCCGCTGGAAGATACAAACGGATCAGGGTGACGCCGTGACGTCACAATTCTTCATTATGGCAACTGGTTGTCTTTCTTCTACAAACATGCCTGAAATTGAAGGTATGGATAGTTACACTGGTGATACGTATCACACTGGGCAATGGCCCAAAGAAGACGTTGACTTCACGGGCAAGAATGTGGCAATTATCGGTACCGGCTCCTCAGCAATACAGTCGACTCCTGTTATTGCTCAGCAGGCTGAATCATTGACCGTCTATCAGAGAACACCGAGTTACTCACTACCGTCAGCAAATCATCCATCAGATCCCGAATACGTCGCCGATGTAAAGGCGAATTACAAGGAATTCCGCGAAGCAAATCAAAAGATGCCGGCTGGTACCGGGGCGGAGTGGTTGAAGGACATGAACGAACCGATGATGACCTACTCGCCCCAAGAGCAGCAGGAAATCATGGAATCGATGTGGACTAAGGGTGGATTTACGTTTGTACGCAGCTTCCCCGACATCACCCTAGATTATGAGGCCAACGAAATTGCCGCTGATTTCGTCCGCGATAAGATTCGTGGCACGGTTGAAGATCCAGATACAGCCGAATTGCTCTGTCCAGAAATTGTGATCGGGTGTAAACGTATGGTCATCGATTCTGGATATTACGAAAGTTTCAACGAGAAACATGTGCACCTCATTGATTTACGCGACAATCCGATTGAGGGTATTGAGGAGACAGGTATTCGTACCTCTGATGGACTCAGAGAGTATGACGCAATCGTATATGCAAC
Organism: Chloroflexota bacterium; assembly: GCA_002725365.1. Classification (GTDB taxonomy): domain Bacteria; phylum Chloroflexota; class Dehalococcoidia; order UBA2979; family UBA2979; genus UBA2979. The sequence continues at coordinate 21,379 of PBOW01000014.1, forward strand.
GGGTTTCGATGCAATGACCGGCTCGATCCTGAAAGTCGACATTAAGGGACGAGAAAACAAATCTCTTCGAGATGAGTGGGCGGCTGGTCCACGGACCTATTTGGGATTAAATGCAGTTGATTTTCCAAATATGTTTACTATTACCGGCCCTGGCAGTCCGTCAGTACTCACCAACATGATGGTGTCTATTGAGCAACACGTGGACTGGATAAGTGACTGCATCGCTTACATGGATGAAAAAGAATTCGCTACGATTGAAGCAACTCAGGATGCTCAGGATGCATGGGTCGATCACGTAAATTCGGTGGCAGATAAGACCCTGTTTACTGATCCAAACTGTAATTCTTGGTACCTAGGGGCCAACGTCGAAGGGAAAACACGAGTCTTTATGCCGCTTCCCGGATATCCGGCCTACAAGGAGAAATGTGAAGAAGTCGTCGCTAATGGATATCAGGGATTCAGCTTAGCCTAGCTATTTACTTTACTTATAGAGACTTGTTTGCTTCGCTAATCGTCTCGAACGAAATTTTTATCGACTCCGATCTGTTCTCTGGGTCTATAAGAGGAGCGGCAAGCACTTCGCCACATCCCGACTCAATGTATTGTTTGAGTTTTTCAATAACTTCTGCTTTCGTNCCAGAAACGACTAGATCATCAAGCAGCTCAACGGGATAAGCCTCACCATCGATAAGGAATCCTGCCTCTCTAAACATAGCTTGATAAAAGGGGATCGTGCTGTATCGATGGAGTTGTTCCTGTGCAAGCCCCTTGGCTTTTTCCCTGTCATCGGATACGACAATGGGGACGTGCGCGATCAAAGGCACTGGCTTTTGCTTTTGCTGTAACTTGATACCCGCCTCTAGCGCAGGTAGAGCTTTTTCCACCAGATAAGTTTTTGGGCACATCCATGAAATAGCTCCGTCAGTGAGTTCTCCACAAGTCATGAAGGATTTAGGTCGCAAAGCTGATGCAAGTAATTCGATCGATGTTGGTTTTTTTATTGAAGTATTTAGTGTGACCTGATNGCCAGAGAAATCGACCTCTCCGGTTTCGAATAGGGTACTNAGCGCCATGAGATATTCTCGTAAATGAGTCAGTGGTTTGGTCCATTCGGCACCGATAGATTTTGTCATCATTGGTTTATGTGACGGGCCGATTCCGAGACGGAGTCGTCCAGGCGCTAGTTCGTCGATCGAGAGTGCCTGCTGAGCAATGGCAAGCGGATGACGTGGCCAGGTGGGAATTATTGCTGTTCCGNCCTTGATTGTGTTTGTTCGATCAAGGGCGGCAGCAAAAGCTGTCAGTGGATCTGCACCACCAGCTCCACCGATAGTCGTCCAGGCGGTGGGTATTTGAAGACTTTCTGCCAAGCTAACCTGATCGCAAAAGTCTCCAGTGTCGCTAGCAGAAATTAAGGTTCCTATCTCTGGTGTGGTCATGGGTTACTCAATCCTTCGCTATTTCGTGTGTCCAAAGGCTAGGATACCGTGCTTTGTGGCTAGCCTGCAGTTGCACTATCGAACCGTCATCATCTTGGATGTTGAGGTGCATAACGACCGCTGTTTCATCATCATCCTGATAGTAATGCGGTAGCTCACCAATTTTNACAAATCCAAATTTTCTGTATAAGGCCTGTGCAGGCAGATTGGATTGTCGCACCTCCAAAATGATTTTTTGCAGAGCACTTGAGCGAGCTTGCTCGAGAACATCAAATAATAATCTTTCTCCAAGCCCAAGTTTCTGATAAATCGGTCGGACTGCTATCGTCACAAGATGGAGCTGATCCACCATGAACCAAACGCCACTGTAACCGAGTGTTTCTTCGAGTCCGTTATTTGTTGTCTCGCCCTTTGCAACTCGGTATTGCGCAAAGCCATTCTGAAGTTCCGCTTCGAAAATTCGCNGCGGCCACGCATCTTGAAATGCTTCGGATTCTATATCTCGCACAAGATCCACATCGTCTGATTGCATGTTATGCAGAGCGGCATACTGTATTTCCATGAGAATTATCTCCTTGGTCAGAGTGGCTTACACATAATTTTACGAGTAGCTATATGTTGATTCATTCAGGTTGTTTGGAGTAGGCAGGTCTCAGGACTAATATACGAGTCTCCCAAGAATTTAAGGGCTGTGTACGTACTTATTGTCGATACACATCTGGATTTCATCTTCTGAATATTCCAAACTAACCATTATGTCTCGGGTATGTTCACCTAAGAAAGGTGGACGGGTTTTAATCTCGCAGGGCGATCCAAGGAATTTGTAAGGCACTCCGGGATAGGTGAAAGACCGTCCGAGCTCAGGGTGTTCGATATCCAATGGGAACCCACGAGCGGCAAAATGAGGATCTTGTACAACCTCTTCAGGTGAGTAAATAATTCCACATTGGAATCCTCTTTCCTGTGCTTTGGTGAAATATTCGTACGCAGGCAAAGACTTAATGAGTAATACCATCGCGGCACGGCCCGCAGCGAAGATTGCGGCGCCTTCCTCGTCTTCACCACTTGATATAGCACCAAGATTCAGAAACCCTTCCCTCTCCCCTCCGAGCTGTAACAAGGGGGCCTCTGGAAATTGCTCGACAAGACCTTCGTCCACAAGCCAGTCATAAGTTTTTTGAAAATCTTTGCCCTGACGTGCGGGCACTCCTGAATTAATCCAGCGACCATCTGCGGCCTGCACTTGGGTTGGGCTAGACGGTCGAACCCCAGCATGACGTCCTGTCTGTCGCTGCACTGTCTCCTGAGCTACCAGCCACGTATATGAAGCTGCTTCTGTACTTACATTCGAGGCCGCGCTGGCATTGATATCGATAAATTGGCCTCGTCCAATCTGTTCTTTCGCAATTATTGCTGTAAGAATGGAAATGACTGCCCAGTGGCTGGCCGTGTGATATCCCTGGCCGCCTCCGCCGCGTATCGGAGGAAGTTCGTGGTCGTCATATCCACACGACCATGCTGGTCCACTACCTGCGAGAAGAGTGAGATCGGTTGCTGGTTCAGTTGCTCGCGGACCACTTTGTCCGAAGGGAGTTATCGCTGCATGGACGAGCGAGTCATTTTCCTGACTTAGCGTGTCATAAGCAATGCCTAATTCGGCCATCTTCCCTGGAGCCTGGTCTTCAATCAGGATGTCAGCATCTGCAACCAGTCGTATAAACAGGTCTCTACCTGTTTTGGTTTCGATATCCAGCGCCACTGAACGTTTACGAACGTTGTAATGCCAAAAGAAAAGACTCTGCTCCGGATCGGGTGTGTCATCAAGAAACGGTTCGTACCAGCGAGTTTTACTGCCTTCGATAGGTTCTATCCTGACGACGTCTGCCCCCATTTCTGCTAAAAGTTTCCCTGCCCAAGGAGCGATTTCATCTGTGAATTCAATCACTTTGAGTCCCGACAAAGGACCTGCGGAGTCCAGTAGGTTCATCTAGATGACCCCTTCCGCTTTAAATGAACTGATTTGCTGCGAGCTATACCCCAGTATTTCTCCAAAAACTTCTTCATTGTGCTCGCCGAGACATCCTGCGCCATTTTCCAGATGCCAGTCAGTCTCAGACAGATGTACCGGGAGTCCGTCGACTCGCACTTTCCCCATCAGTGAATGTTCCACCGAAGGCCAGAGTCCCCAGGCTTCTGTGTTTGGATCCTGATCTACTCGCTGCTCAGGAGTTCGAACGGGCGAGCAAGGTATTCCCTGAGCGAGTAATAATTGGTATAAGTCCTGCTGTTGTCTTTGTTGCGTCCACGCTTCTATATAACTGTCTAAATCGTCTTGATGTAGTATCCGTCCCTCTAGCTGATCGAATTTCACATCGTATAGAGCGGGTTCATCTATAACTGCTCGTAATTTCATCCATTCTTCGTCATCACGGCAGGCTAGCGCAAACCATGTATCTGTAGCATCGGTCCTGTAAATACCATGTGGGGCCATACGGGGCCAGTTATTGCGATTAGAATGGGGTTGCCCATCCCGTCTCATTGGTCGGCCGTTGGCAGACCAATCCAGGATGGCCGGACCCGTGAGAGTAGCTGCTGCCTCGGTACATGCTAGATCCACCCATTGGCCGTTCCCAGTCTTTCGCCGATGAATTATGGCGGCCAGTATCGCGATACACATGTAATAGCCACCTGTATGATCCATATAGGAATAACCCCAGCCTGCTGATGGTTGATCTGGTAATCCTGAGGAGAACGTCAGCCCACTTACAGCTTGTACTATGGGGCCCCATGTCTTGAATGGTTTGTATGGGCCGGATGCTCCGAAACCAGAATTCGAAACATAAATAATGTCCTCTTTTATTCGAGCGAGGTCCTCATAGCCAAAGCCAAGGCGATCCATTACGCCGGCTGAAAAATTTTCTGATACGACATCGGACTTGCCGATCAATTCAGTCAAAAGCTGTTTGCCGGTGTCGGTTCTGAGGTTAAGAGTGATCGCTTTTTTTTCTACATTGTGATTATTGAAAGCACCACCCAGATCGATACCCCTACGTTCGTCCACGAATGGAGCATTCCCTCTGAGAATATCCCAGCGTCCCTCATTTACGGGATCCTCTATACGGATTACCTCCGCACCAAATGCTGCCAGGTGGCGCGTTGCTCCTGCACCAGCAAGCTGGCCCGTAAAGTCACATATACGTAGGTTAGAAAGAGCTTTTGTCATTCGAATCCATCTTCCTGTAGGACTATAGGTCAAACCGAAGGTAATTGGCGACCCTCTTCGAGCTGGCCCGTGATTTGAATCGTGTGGAACTTGGTGTGGAGGAGGCTACGTGCGTACTGATTCCAAATCCAAAAATAAAAAGTTTTTGGTGCGAGCGCTGCGGCTACTAGGGCCGGCCGCAGTAAACGTGTCGGCTCATGAATGGATCATGCCAATAATAGTCGCCTTCATGGCACGCACCGCGGAGCCAGAGTTAGCTATAGCTGGATATTCACTCGGTTTATCTGTTGCATTTTTTGTATCGCTCCCGCGACTGAGGATCCAAGCCCTCACCGTTGTTTTTACAGAAGACAAGAAATCTCGTCAGTCGGTGACTATATTCTCTTTGCTGTGCGCCGCAGCCGTTGGGATGCTGATTGCGCTATTGGCCTTTACGCCAGTCGGTTCTTTTTTTCTAAATCAATTATTCAGTCCGAGCGACGAGTTAAAGAACCAAGCATCACTTACCTTAAAGATACTGGTCGTTTGGGGTATATTTTCCGTTATTCGTGGACATCTATACGGTATCGCACTCAGACGTGAGAAATCTATTCTCCTCTGGATTGGTGCACTGGTCGGCCTAGTCTCGGTAACCGTAGTGTCTTCGACCCTCTATTTGATGAAGCCAGAGCTGAACGCACAGATTGGTGCGTGGGCCGTATCAATTGGGGTTCTTGCTGAATCAGGTGTAACTATCATCGGATTATGGATGACTAGATCAAAAGACGAGGAAGCGACCGGGACTGTCCTCAAGCAGCGGACATTATTAGCATTCTTTGTTCCCTTATTATTCGCCGCATTACTCCCTTCCGTCACCTTGCCATTGGTTAATTTTGCGATGAGTCGCAGTGCCGACCCGGAAATTGCAATAGCTGCTTTTACGGTGGCGTTCGGAATTTTTTCTATCCTGTCGATTCCTTCGAACGGCATCCAGCCCACGGCACTCACTCTATTTGGGCTGAAAGAACCGGCAAGGCAGATACGAATATTTTCGATAGCCGTTGGGATATTCACTTTGCTCCCGTTGTCTGCTTTAGCTCTAAGCCAAACCTTATCCGGCTGGGTGTTCGAGGACCTCTTGGGCGTAGGTAGCGGAGTGTACCAGTCAGCTCGTATTGCTATCTGGATATTGTTGCTACTACCACCTTGGCTAGCTATTGAGCAGTTTTATGCAGCTGCACTGATGGCAAATAAGCAGCCCAGAGGTATTGTGTACATCAACATTGGCCGACTATTCCTATTAATCATCCTTGTTTCTCTTTCGATGTATCTTCCGAGCATAAATGGAGTGATCGTGGGGACACTGATTGTATCTTTGACTCTTTTTGCCGAGGCTATTTTTGCTATATTCTTTGGTAGATCGGCATTCAGCTCACTGGCTAATCGAATGTAGTAGAGGGAATATCAATGCCCACACATCTTCCCTTTAAACCTGGTGATTTTAAGATGTCTCTGGACCTCGATCGGATTGACGAGGAGGACTGGTTGGAAACGGATCCTTCTTCTGATACAAAACATCAATTACAGGAAAAGGCGAAGCTATTTGCAGAGCGAAGAAGCGAGGTATTTCAGTCGATGGAAGAAGCAAATCATGCCTCTTCTGAAATTTTTGATTGTGTGGTTAGATATTTACTCTCTTATGCCCCGGATCTATATACGCGGGGCATAGCAAGCGGTCTGATCCCTCCTGCCGGAGTGGAAAATTGGCAAGACTATGTAAATTTGGGTGGCGAAGGACATCCGCTTGAGGTCGCATCCAGGTTAGTTACTGAAGATTTGTTACTTATGTTTCCCGGAGATCAATCCTCGTCAACGTATGAAGAATTTGCTTGGAGACTGAAAGCAGGATCGTTGGCTTTTCCGGCTGGATGGTCTTTGATCGAGATGATAAAGCGAGGAACAATTGGAATTCACAAACGTGTGCCTGGTTATGACACAAGCCTCGGCGATCAGGTCGATAGACTATTTTATAGCCTTAAGCCAGAGAGATTAGTGTCTCGATTGAATTGGTCACTTACGCGGTACCCAGACCTATTCAGGTTGCACGGAAAATTTGAACAGGATAAATCGCCAGAGATCACTGCAAGTAATGTCGGGAGTAAGATCTGGCTGCGGGTAGAACGCCAAACATTTCGAAAACTGCCATCAAGTGGAGCAGTTGTATTTGGGATTCGCACTCATATGCATACGCTCGAAGATGTGATTACGGAGTCCGATGTTGCTGAAGACCTTTCAGGAGCGCTTAAGGCGCTTCCCGAAGACTTGCTCCGATACAAAAGTATGCAAGTATTTGTTGACCCGTGCTTGGAATGGCTGTCAGCTGTCTAAATTTTACTGAGCTCTGTAAGCAGGGGGGCGCTTCTCAGCGAATGCCCGAGGTCCTTCTTTGGCATCATCTGTCCGATTAACGTGATTCGAGAGTAGGCGTTCTAGGCGGATTCCCTCTTCTAGTGAAAGAGATTGACTCCGTATCGCCGCTTCCTTTATGGCTCGTGTCGTTAATGGAGCCACCTCTGTAGTTAGTCTCGTTGCATAATTCATTGCGGTGGCCATGACATCAGAAGAATCAACCACTTGGTTAATTAATCCATATCGGAGGGCATCCTCCGCTCCAAACATATCTCCAAGTAATAGCATTTCCAAGGCTGTCGACCACGGGAGTTGCCTCGGAAACCGCTGTGTCGCACCAAGAGTCGGCACAATTCCGCGTTTGACTTCTGGTAACCCAAATGATGAGGTGGTAGATGCAATTCGGATATCGCATGCTGATAGAAGTGTCATCCCAGCACCGAGACAATATCCGTCGACTGCAGCGATGACTGGTTTCCATAATTCGAACCCATCATCGAGACTGGGAATTCCTTGACTTTTGAATGGCCGAGAAGGATTATCAGTTTGTCCGCGTGGTATGGCTTTCTTCAGATCTGCACCGGCACAGAAGGCCTTTCCTCCAGTACCAGTCACTACTGC